>JANQHZ010000948.1 GCA_028282445.1 Candidatus Binatia bacterium
AAAAACTGCGCGACATTAGCGGCTGGCATTGATACTGCTTTGTGCTTTGCCATGGCCGACGCCGGGGTACGACGGTAGTCGTACGAGAGACGCCCGCGCCATGGAAAATACGACGTTTCCGCAATCCCTTCGCAGCGCTGCTGCTGCCACTATGTCGAAGCGGGCAATTCCACGGCACACGGACAAATCCATGACGAATCGACTACGGATCGACAAGAGCGAGCGCGGCGCGGCGTTGCTGGGCGCCGTCATCGCCTTGGTCGTGTTGCTCTCGCTCGCAGCGGTCATGGCGGTGAACACCACCTCCGACACCCGTCTACGGGGCGCATTCGGCCATACCCTGACCGGTTTCTACGCCGCGGAATCGGGATTGAACATCGGCATGGCCCGTTTCAAGAACATCTTCCTCGACTACAACGTACCGACCGTGACCGATTTCCTGCCGCAGTCGCTCACCGTCGGCGACCGCACAGTGGCCTACAGTCTTTCCTCGAGGCCTGGGAACCCGAAAGCCGTCGTCATCCCCGCCGGCGAGATGTTCGCCGGCGTCAACTCACTGCAGTACAGCTACGCAGTCTCGTCGACCGCCAGCAACATCACCGGTGCGGCGGAAGCATCGCTCGGAGCGGAGTTCCTGGTCTCGTACATCCCTCTGTTCCAGTTCGCCGCCTTCTACCGCAACGACCTGGAGATCCTCCCCGGTCCCGACATGGTGCTGACCGGTCGCGTCCACACCAATGGCGACCTCTACCTGAACGCCGGCAGCCAGCTGCTCATCGAGGATGCTCCCGCACTCGGGGTCAATACGGTGCAGGTCTCGGCCGGCGGCGACCTCTACCGCGGACGCAAGGACAGCAACGCGTGCGAAGGCCTGATCAAGATCGACAAGCTCGAGGACATCCTCGCACCGAGCGGCGACCTTGATCCGGCGGAGCTGCCGTGCGACGGCACCGCGACTCGCTTGGTGCCACAGTCCGAGCTCGATGCGTGGCAAGGGTCCGTACGCAGCCGGATCGAAACCATCAACATCCCGGAGCCGGATATCATCGCCAAGGGCAGTGGCGTGTTCTGGAACAAGGCCGATCTGCGAATCGTCCTGAAGCTCGACAGCCCGGACGCCCTGCCGCTTGGAGCGACGCTGGCTCATTCGATCGAGGTGCAAACGGCCTCCGGCAGCCGCGACATCGGGCGCACCGCCCAGCTGCACAGCTTCATGAGCGACGCCGGCTGGAATGCCGCCAACAGCACCTACCCCGGCACCATGCCGATCTTCTACACCGACGTACCGCTCTCCGGCCCCGGCTGTGCATGCGACGATATGACCCCGGTGTGCTTCAGCGCGTTGGCCTCGTGTTACCGGGACGGAATTCCCAACACCGGCCCAGCGAGTGACGCCCGCGTCTACGCGGCGGTGATGGGCGACGGCGTCAACTTCGACCTCGACTACCGGCGCGGCGGTTTCTACAACTGGCGCGAGGGCAAGTGGATGTTGTTGCTCAACATCAACATGGGCGACCTCCTGCGCTGGAATCAGCAAAACGGCGATCCCTTGTTCTCGACCACCGACGCGAGCCAGGGAGGGCTGGTCATCTACGCCAGCGTCGAGGGACCGGACTCGGACAATCTCAACAACTACGGCGTTCGCGTATTCGGCGGCGCCAACCTCGCCATCCCTGGCGGAATCGACGTCGTCGCCAATCCAACCGGTCTCACCTTCGTGTCCGATCAAGCAATGTACGTGCTCGGCGATTACAACCGCGGCATCGTCCCCGCGGCATCGATACAGCCCTGGTCGGATCCGGCGATCCTTCCCCGCCAACCCGCGGCACTGATCGGCGACTCGATCAATATCTTGTCGGAAGGCTACTGGAATTGTGTCGGCACGAGTTGCCGCGACGCTCAGAGCGTAACGCCGCTGCTCGGTGGAGCTCGCAACGGCGCCACCACCGTCATCAACGCGGCTTTCCTCGGCGGAGTCGATACGACGCCCGACGGGTTCGTCGGTAGCTACAACGGCGGTATCGAGAACTACCCGCGATTCCACGAGACCTGGACCGGCAACTGGCTTCGCTACCGCGGCAGCTTCGTCTCGCTCGGCGAGCCCGAGCACGTCGGCGGCGCGTGGTGTGGCACCGGTTCGACCTGCAACATCTACGATCCACCGCAGCGCGATTGGAATTTCGATACGGCGTTCAACGACATCGCCAACCTACCACCGCTGACGCCCAGGTTTACGTTTCTCAAACAGCGGATTTTCGCACAGGAATTCAAGTGATTCGACGCAAGCACAGACACCCCCTTCCCGACCAAAGCGGATTCGGCGTGATCGAGCTCTTGGCGACGGTCGCCATCGTGGCAATCTTGGCCTCGATCGGGTTGCAATCGTTCGACACCCGTCGCGAAGACATCAACTCTTCGCTCCGTCGCATCCGCTCGGAATTCCGTTGGGTACGGGCTCGCGCGATCGTCTCGGGCGACCATTTCCGCTTTCACAAAACGGGCGACAACACCTACCAGATCGAGCACCTCGAACAGGTCGGCGACTCCTGGGTGCTGAAGTCGGTCGAACGCCGGACCGAGTTACCCGCTCACATCACGCTGTCGACCGGGGACCACGACGCCGTCGAAGTCGACAGCCGGGGGGTGGTCCAGTTCGCCACCGACGACGAGGTCGGCCCGCAGACCTGGACGCTCACCGACTCCCAATTTGCCGCCTCTCGAACCATCACACTCTACCCATCGGGACAGATGTATGCCGACGCCGACTAATACCGCGCGGTTGCGTGACCAACGCGGCATCACGCTGGTCGAGTCGCTGATTGCTCTCGCCTTACTCGCGCTCGGCGCGGCGGCGGTGGGCAACTTCATGACCGGGCAGATCCGCCACGCGTCGATCAGTCATCTGTCCGGCCAGGCGTACTCTCTCGCCGCCGACGAGATCGAACGCATCCGTTCGCTGCCGTTTTCCGAGATGAGTGGAGAGTCCCGGACCAAGACGGACGGCGAGATCAACTTCGAAATCGATTCCACCGTGGTGGCCGGCGTGCCCGCTCCCAACATGAAGAGCGTCAAGGTCGACGTGAGCTGGAACGCCCCCGGCGGCCGCCAGACAATCGAGTTGAGAACGATCTATGCACAGGTCGCTCCCGAATAGCCGCGGCTTCGGCCATATCGAGCTGCTCGTCGCGATTGCGATCACGGCGATCGGCATCGCCTTGGCCTCCGGCTTGATGCTGGCCGGCAAGGGGCACATCCGCCATCAGGACCGCGAGCTCGAAGCCACCCAGGCCGGCCGAGCTTCGCTCGACACCATCCTGCGTGAGCTTCGCTTGGGCGGAGCCTGCTTGCCCGAGACCGGGGAGTTCATCGCGCTCGCAGCGACCGACAACGGCACCCAGGACGAGTTCGTAACCCGCTACGGGCATACGACCTCGGATATGAGCTGCATCCAAACCGCCACGGCCACGGCCATCGCCGGCAGCGCCACCTCCATTCCGGTCGACGATTCCGACGGCTTCGCTGCCGGAGACTACATCTACATCCGACACACCAACGGCAGCGGGGAGTACTTCGCGATCGAAAGCGTCGACACGGTCAACCATGTTCTCACCAG
>JANQHZ010000978.1 GCA_028282445.1 Candidatus Binatia bacterium
ACGGAAGCACTTCGCGCCAGCGCGAGGTGGTCGCGTGCGACCGTGACGGCAATCCGACCGGGACCGCCGGGTTGCTCGAAGCCCATAGCGGGGACGGCATTTTGCACCGCGCCTTTTCGGTCTTCGTATTTCGCGAGGGGGGTCGTGAGTTGCTACTGCAACGAAGGAGCAGCGCCAAGGCGACTTTCCCGCTGCTGTGGTCGAATACCTGCTGCAGCCACCCCTATCCGGCCGACGCACCGCTTTGCGAGCTCGCGAGGAGGCGCCTCACGGAGGAGCTGGGTTTTGACGTTGGGCTGGTGGAAGCGGGTTCCTTCGTCTATCGAGCGCGCGACGACCGCAGTCGCTTCACCGAATACGAGCACGATTCGGTGCTGGTCGGATGGGCGGAAGAGGAAGTCGCGATCGATCCCGACCCCGCCGAGGTGGAGGAGTATCGCTGGGCGGGGATTGCCGAGCTTCGGACGGACCTCGACCAAGAGCGTGACAAATACTCACCGTGGTTCCCGGACGCGTTGGAGATCGCGTTGCGCAGTTCCGGTTCGAATTGACGCGCCCGGTGCGCTGCCAGTCGAGCTCTCAGGTCTGGGCGGAGCCGCGACGGTAGAGCTCCGCGGGCGATACGGCAGCGAACTCCTTCAATCCGTAGAGCTCGGCGTAGACACTGTAGTGTTCTCGCGGGCAGCTCGGCGCCAGCGCGCATTGCTCGGCGACGGGACAGTCGACGACTGCGACCGCGAAGGCGTCGGCCTCGCCCTCGGTGCCGCTGGCGTGAACGAATTCCTTGCTGCGGTACTCGGTGCCCGTCAACGGAAGAGCGCGATCGGGCAGCGCGATTCCCAGTGCGGGGAAGCCGCTGTCGCGCTCGGCTTGCCATCGGATGCAGGGGTGCGGCAGCGCCCAACTGACGACGCGGAGCAGGAAGTCGCGTTCCTCGTCGGGCGCCGCGGCAATCAGGGGCATCAGCTTCGCGGCGATCTCGCTTTCGCGGAGCGCCGAGTCGGAGTATGGATCGCGTACGGTCGAGCGCATGGGGTAGGGCAGGTGAGCTCCCACTTGATCGCCGAAGCCCATCTCGCGAATCCACATCAACATGGGAACGATCTCGTCGACGTTCTGCTTGGTGATGATGGTGCTAATGCGGATTGCGTCGCCGTAGCCGTCTTCACGCAGGCCGAAGATCGCCTGCAGAACCTGCTCGTACGCTCCGGTGGTTCCAGTGACGGTGTCGTGCGCTTCAGCCGTCTTGCCATAGAGAGGGATCGAGACGGTGAGGCGCGACGGAACCCGCTCGAGAAACGGCTTGCGGAAGGCGGGGTCGGCGAGCTTGCGCCCCGGCGAGAATACGGTCAGCTCCGAAAAACCGAGGGCGAGGATCGCCTCCATCACTTCGAGCACGCGCGAGTGCTGGAGCGGGTCGATTCCGTTCAGCCGCACCTCGCGAACGCCGAGGCTCTGCGCTTGTTGCAGCTGCTTGCGGACTTCGTCTACGTCGTCTTGTCCGGCGTCGGTCGGAGTGACGTAGGACTTGACCGAACAGAAGACGCATCGCTGCCCGCAATCGGGGTCGAGCGCGATATTGAGGGCGGGCGGCGGGCCGCTATCGGTGGTGACGGCAATTTCCGCACCCTCGGCATCGGTCTCGATCGTCGCTTCGATTGTATCGGTGCGGGCTGGGTAGGAAGTGGAGCGGAGGTCTTCGAGACTTTGCGGTACGCGGATCTCGAGCTCGGCGGACGATCGCAGGCGCAGCAATGCCACCAGCCAGGATGCGAGCGATGCGATCTCGGTCGGAACCTCGTCGACCTCGCC
This sequence comes from Candidatus Binatia bacterium, assembly GCA_028282445.1. Classification (GTDB taxonomy): domain Bacteria; phylum Desulfobacterota; class Binatia; order HRBIN30; family CADEER01; genus CADEER01. Next base: position 1,813 of record JANQHZ010000978.1, read on the forward strand.
GTCGTGCGCGATCTCGAGCGCGAGACGCCCGCACCGTCCGAAGGCCTTGCTCCCTTCATCGTCGATTCGCAGGATCAGTCGAGCGGTCTGCTCGCGGTCGTCGCGGGTGAACTCCAGAATGAAGGCGGTGAAGTCGGCACGCTGCCGGCGGGCGGTACTCGGCATGTAGAGTCCGCGAAACACCCAACCGAAGAGCGGTGCGCCGTCGACCTCGACCTCGGGCTGTAGGAACTCGGCGATCCCGGGCGGGTCGAACACGAGCTCGGAGCGGACCGGCAGGGTGGCGAGCTCGCCGAAGCCGCCGCGTTTGTCGCCGAGTCGCGGGATCGCTTTGTCCATGACCTTGGCGAGGCGTAGCCGAGAGCTGTCGTCTTCCAGATTCGCTTCGCCGGCCAGGTGCGGAAAGTAGCGGGTAATCGGCACCGCGCCGCGGGGGAGCATCTTTGCGAAGTCGCGCGTCAGTTGAGCGGCTTCGCGCCCGCCCACCCCCGAAACGCGGCGGTAGGAAACGTCTCCCACCGGCGTAGACTCGAGGCAAGAGCCTTCGCCGCGCTGGCGCACCATGAT
>JANQHZ010000133.1 GCA_028282445.1 Candidatus Binatia bacterium
AACGGCTTACGACTCCGATCACATCCTCTCGCGCGGCGAGGTCGGCAAAGTCGGCGTGCCGGTCAGCCATCTGGGCGATATGCGCACCCTGTTCGATCAGCTGCCGCTGGAAGAGATGAACACCTCGATGACGATCAATGCGCCGGCCAACTGGTTGCTCGCGCTCTACGTCGCGGCGGCCGAGCGTCAGGGTGCCGATCCGCGCGAGCTGCGCGGCACGACGCAGAATGACGTGCTCAAGGAGTTTCTGTCGCGCGGGACGTACATCTTTCCGCCCGAGCCGTCGCTGCGGCTGACCGCGGACACCATCGAGCACACGGTCGGCAACATTCCCAAGTGGAATCCGATGAACGTGTGCAGCTACCACCTGCAGGAGGCGGGGGCGACGCCGGTTCAGGAGATCTCGTTCTCGCTGGCCAACGCCTTCGCGGTGCTCGACCGCGTCAAGGATCGTCCCGGGATTCCGATCGACGACGTCGTCGGCCGCCTTTCGTTTTTCGTCAACGCCGGCATTCGCTTCATCGAAGAGCTCTGCAAGCTCAAGGTGATGACGCGACTGTGGGACCGGCTCACCGAGGAGCGCTACGGCGTCGAGGATCCCAAGAAACGCCGGTTCCGGTACGGAGTTCAGGTCAACTCGCTCGGGCTGACCGCGCAGCAGCCGGAGAACAACGTCCAGCGAATCGTGTTGGAGATGCTCGCCGTCACGCTGTCGAAGGAGGCGCGGGCGCGATCGGTGCAACTGCCGGCGTGGAACGAAGCGCTCGGTTTGCCGCGGCCGTGGGATCAGCAGTGGTCGCTACGCGTGCAGCAAGTGCTGGCGTTCGAGACCGACCTGCTCGACTACGAGGCCGACATTTTCGAAGGCTCGAAAGTCATCGAGGAGAAGTGCGCGCAACTCGAAGCCGACGCCCTCGCCGAGTTGGCCCGCATCGAAGCGCAGGGCGGAGCGGCGCAGGCGATCGACACGATGAAGCAGGCATTGGTGGCGTCGCACGCACAGCGTCAGCGCTCGATCGAAGCCGGCGACATTGCCGTGGTCGGGGTGAACTCGTTCGAGGAAGCCGAGGACTCGCCGCTGGTGGCGGGCGGGCTCGACAGCATCGTCACCGTCGACCCGAAATCCGCGCAGGGGCAGATCGAGCGGCTGCGCGCCTTCCGAGCGCAGCGCAACCAGGCCGACGTCGATGCCGCCCTGCAGGCGCTCGCCGACGCCGCGACCAACGGTAGCAACGTCATGCCGCCGTCGATCCACGCCGCCAAGGTGGGCGTGACCACGGGCGAGTGGGCGGGCACCTTGCGCCGGGTGTTCGGTGAGTTCCGCGCTCCGACCGGCCTGCAGGGCGCCGGCGTGGCGGCTCGGACCGACGTTCTCTCGGATCTTCAGCAACGTACCAAGAAGGTTTCCGACAAGGTCGGGCATCCATTGCGCTTGCTGGTCGGAAAGCCCGGCCTCGACGGACATTCGAACGGCGCCGAGCAGGTCGCGGTGCGCGCCAAGGACGCCGGATTCGAGGTCGTTTACCAGGGCATCCGCCTCACTCCCGAGGAGATCGTCGCATCGGCGGTCGACGAGGATGTCGATGCCATCGGGTTGTCGATCCACTCGGGTTCGCACATGGAGCTGGTGCCGCGCATCACGGAGTTGTTGCGCGAGCGGGGCGCCGGCGACATCCCGGTCGTGGTCGGCGGAATCATCCCCGATGCGGACCAGTCGAAGCTGAAGGACCTCGGCATTGCCCGAATCTACACACCCGGTGAGTCGACGCTCAGCGAGATCATTGGAGACATTGCCGAGCTGATCGCCGAGAAGGCGTGACCGGAGTCGCCGCCGACGATCGCTCGAGCCGGCGGGTGAGCGGCTCGAACGTCCGATCCGGGCGGCCGACAGAGCTCCCGCTGAGGCGGAGGATCGGCTGCCCCGCTGTGCCCCCAGCCAACCGGACCGCCCCGACGGTTGGGGACGTATCGCGCCTCGGTGCCGCCGCGTGGGCTGGGGATTGCCCGCCCCGGGGGCGTGGCCTAGTATCAGGGGATCTTCTTTTGGCCGGCCCCCGGCGCAAATTAGACTAATTTTTTCCGGGTCCGGTCTCTCCTAATAGCCGGTATTTCTGTGAGTTCTGGCCGTTGGCCGGCAACGGTGTTAGCCATACGCAATTCGAAGATCGGGGGTTTCTTAT
>JANQHZ010001032.1 GCA_028282445.1 Candidatus Binatia bacterium
TCCCTCAAAGGCGACATCCGATTCTCGCGCTCGAAGAGCCGCGCTCGTCCATTGGCAGCGACTAGAATCCAGGTCCCGGCCATCTTTCCCTCCTGCGACTGTGAACTTCCCACCATCTGGTAGGGAAAAGCCGTGCCAACAAACCTGCTGCGGTACTTTCAAGCAGCTGATTCAACGTTCTATCGATGCCACGGCCCGTAGCGCCCGTTCTTCGCAGAAACGAGAAAGGCAGCTATCGTCGACATCGGCGCGTTTTTGGCTGGAAGCTCTCAGTCGATAGGGCCGTCGAACGCGTAGCCGAATAGCCGGAGATCCGTCGCCCAGTGCCGGCTCACCTTCTCGATCGTGGCATCGTCGTAGTACGACCGGTAGTCGGAATGGGGGCGTGCGGTCTTGGCGACGGGGAGTACCTTCGACTCGATGCCGATCTTGTCACACAGCCGGTCGTAATCGTCCTGAAGGCGTTCGAAGCGTCCCACGAAATCCACCATGACGGATTCTGAAGCATCCGTGACAAAGCGGTGTACGGAGCGCTTGTTACGCTGCATCTCCCAGTCGACGTAGGCAGGAAACCCCCCCAGCGAGATCACTTTCTTCCTGTGCCGGTGGCCTTTGGACTTCTGCATCACATTGTAGATCGACACCAGCCAGCTGTAGGGATTTCGAACGAATGCCGCCGTGAGAAGCTGGTCGTACAACCCGGCAGGAAGACGTGAGCGAATCTGGCGGGCGGTCACGTGCGGACCGAACTGCATCTTCGCCGGATCGCGCTCGATGTAGTACATGGTGCGCCTTCGCAGCCAGCGATCTCTCGGTCCAGAGCTCGCGGCGGTCGCGTAGGGCTCGAGGGCCATCTTGATGCTGGTGCCGGCCGCGCGGTTCACATGAACGAACAGGAAGTTCTTCGATAGCGACAACAACATCTTCAGCGGACCCGAATGAAAGCTATCCGGCTACGATAAGCGCGTCAAAACAAGCCCGCTTCGCGGGCGTCCCAAGTCCTCCTGCGGAGGACGTCCCAAGGCAATTGCTTGCTTCTCGCGCAATTGCCGTCCCAAGGTATTTGCACGCTCCACGTGCAAATACCGTCCCAAGCGCGGCTACGCCGCGCGAATCAAATCAAACTCGGCGCGAAGCGCCTTTGGCCGGCAACGACCTGTCGTCCGAAGCCTTGGCGAAGGGGGAAGTTGCCTTTGGACCGCGACGATAGTCGCGTTGGGACGGCGCGGAGCGCCTTTGGGCTAGACGCGAAGCGTCGTTTGGCGAAGCGTCGCTAGTCGTGCGAGCGGCCGAGGAGCGTCGCGGCTCGTCCGCGGACCTCTTGTGCGGTGATTCCGAGTCCGGCGGCGATGTTGGCGACGCTGGCACCTTCCAGCAGCAGTCGCGCGAATGCTTCGCTGATCGAGGCCTCGTTGTTCGCGGACTCTTGAGGATCGATGCCCAGCAGCAAGCGTAGCGCCTGCAGGCGGACGTCGGCGGTAATGTCCTCCGAGAGGATGAGCAGGCGATCGCCGCCGACCGGCGTCGTATGGACCGATAGCCACTGCTGCTTTCCGGTCAGGTTGTGTCCCTGGTGCACCGTGTCGATTGCCTGGCCGGTGTTCATGGTGCGATCGATCAGCTCTCGCCATTCGGCGACGTTGTGCCAGACGCTGTCGGCGTCGCGGCCGACCACGTCTTCGCCGCGCAGCCGGTTGCGTTCGAGAATCGCGCGATTGACCCACAGTACGGTGAGCGCGGGATAATCGAGCAAGATCGCGAGGCTCGGCAGCTCCCAATACTGTGCGACCCAATCCGGGATCGGCGCCGGTGCCGGCGGCGGCTCCGAGACGGCCGGCGGAATCTCGAGCGCTTGGCTCGCGGGCTGCGGGTCGCCGATCAATCTTCCGAGTCTGCCGAGGATTTCGACCGGTTCAGCTCCTTCCTCGGCGCAAATCTCCTCGAGCGATGCTCCCTCGATCAGCTTGCGGGCGAAGCCCTCGCCGAAGCCTCCGGCGGCATCGTCCGAGAAGCCATAGCCGAGCACTAGCCGCAGGCCCGACAACTTGATGCGGGACGTGATGTCCTGACAGACGATCAGTAGATGCCGGTCGTCGACCGGTGTGAACCGAGCGTCGAGCCAACGCCAGCGGCCCTGTAGGTCACTGCCATCGCCGATGACGTCGATGGTGCGTCGCGCGGCGAGCGCCTGGCGCCCGGTGTGGCGCTCGTGGCTGTCGGTCCAGATCTCCTGGGAGGTCCGTCCCACGAACCACTCGCGAGGCTTGTCGAGATCGCCAGCCAGTCGATCGTTGACCCACAACATGCGGTCCGGGTCGATCTCGACGAACAGTACCCATGATGGAACCTCGCGGTAGTGCTCGATCCAATCCGGCAACGCATCACCCATCGCGCTGCTCACTACCACAGCCGAGGTCGGCCGACCAAGTGGGCGAAGGCTGAGCCCACGACGATGGCGCGGGCCTCTGCTGCAAGCTTGACCCACCCTGGGGGCGGTGCTTGCTTCTTCGGATGTATGGATGGAACCCGGCCAAGCGATCGCGTGGATTTCTGGTGATCTCACTACTCTTCTTGATCGCTTCTTGCGGCGACGACGACTCGGGCTCGACGACCGAACCCGCATGCTCAGCGCAGCGTCCTCCTGCGGCGTGGCCAACCGACCAGGAGCCTTTGTGGGACAATCTGAACGTACTGCAGGTGAATCGGGAGCCGGCGCGGGCGAGCTTCGATCTCTATGCCAGCGTCGACGACGCCCTGTCGCGCGATCGCTCTCGCGCCTACAAGCTTTCGCTCGACGGTGAGTGGAGTCTGCACTTCGCGAGCGATCCCAGCGCAGTTCCGGAAGGGTTCGAGGCGAGCGATTTCGACGCATCGGATTGGGACCTCGTTCCAGTCCCTGCGAATCTGGAAATGGTCGGTTTCGGCGACCCGATCTATTTGAACATTGCTTATCCTTTCGACGCGTTCGAGGAGCGAACCGAGTTCCCCAACGTGCCGTTTGCCGGCAACTCGGTCGGCTCGTACCGCCGTACGTTCAGCGTGCCTCGCTCCTGGAAGGGGCGTCATGTCTTCGTTCACTTCGCGGGCGTCGACGCGGCGTTTTACCTATGGGTGAACGGAATGCGGGTCGGCTATAGCCAGGACAGTAGGCTACCGGCCGATTTCGATCTGACCCCTTATCTCGTCGAGGGCGAGAACGTACTCGCGGTGCAAGTCTACCGCTTTTGTGACGGCTCCTGGCTCGAGGACCAGGACATGTGGAACATGAGCGGGATTTTCCGCGAGGTTTACCTGTGGTCTGCCGGGGACTCCCACATTCGCGACTTCGAGGTTCGCGCCGAGCTCGACGAGACCTTCTCGGTCGGATCACTGGGCCTATCGATCGACCTCCAGCGATTATCGGTGGGCGATAGCGTGGCCTCGGTCGAAGCCACCCTGCTCGACGACGGTGGCGCGGCGGTCGTCGAAGTGCGCAGCGGCGACGTCGAGCTGACCGCGTGCTCTCAGGTTTCGGTGAGCCTCGCTGGAGAGATCGAACGCCCGCGGCTGTGGACCGCCGAAACGCCCGAGCTCTACCAGCTGCTTCTGACGCTGAGGGACGCCGACGGGAAAGTCTTGGAAGTCATTCCGCAGACGGTCGGATTCCGGCGCGTCGAGCTGCGCGATGGGATCTTACAGGTCAACGGCAAGAGAATTCTGATTCGGGGAGTCAATCGGCACGAGCATGATCCCGATACCGGTCACAGCATCGACGAACAGCAGATGATCGACGATCTGGTAATGCTCAAGCAGCACAACTTCAACGCCGTTCGGACTGCGCACTATCCGAACGACCCGCGATTCTACGAGCTCGCGAGTCGCTACGGCGTCTACGTCGTCGACGAGGCCAACATCGAGACTCATGGCCTATGGCTCGGCCGGGGAGTTCAGCCCGGGACTCTGCCGGAGTGGGAGCTCGCACACCGCGAGCGTGTGGAGAGGATGGTCGAGCGAGACAAAAACCACCCTTCGATCATCGGCTGGTCGATGGGCAACGAAGCTGGCGCCGGCTCGACATTCGACGCGATCAGCGACTGGATTCACGAGCGCGATCCGAGCCGCGTCGTCTTCTACGAAGGCGCTGCCTTTGGTGCATCCGTGGAGGTCGGTGCTCACAGTGACGTCAATTGCCCGATGTATCGCAGCCCCGAAGAAGTGGAAGCGTGGCTACAACAGCCGCGGGAGCGTCCGATCGTTCTGATCGAGTACGCCCACGCGATGGGCAACAGCACCGGGAATTTCGACTGGTACTGGGATCTCTTCCACACCTATCCGCAGGGGCAGGGTGGCTTCGTCTGGGACTGGGCGGATCAGGGGATTCGCTTGCCGGTCCCGGGCGGATCGGCGGGCGAGACCTACTTCGGCTACGGTGGCGACATTGGGCCGAGCCGCAGCGATCGCAACTTCTGCATGAACGGCTTGGTCGGCTCGGACCGTACGGTACATCCTGGGTTGAAGACCGCAAAGCACAACATGCAGCCGATCGCGGCGGAGCTCGGTAACTTCGACCGGGGAACGATCCGTATCGAGAATCGTTTCGACCATCTTCGCTTGGGGGGCCAGGTCAATGGGCGTTGGGAGATGCGGATCGACGGCGTCGTCGAACAGTCCGGCCTGTTCGCCGTTCCCGACATCGGTCCCGGAGAGACGGCCGAGCTGGAGCTCGGCTACGAACAACCGCGAGGATTGTTGCCGGGGAGCGAAGCACGGCTCTTCGTTGCCTTTGAGCAAGCGGTCGACATGGAGTGGGCGGCGGCGGGACACGAAGTCGCGTGGGCCGATTTGCATGTCCTCGCCAGGAGTGGTGGGCACCCACCGATCGGCGGCGAGTCCGATCTGAGCGTGCGAGAAGACGGGGCGGCGATCGAGGTCGAAGGGCCGCGTCTCTTCGTGCGCTTCGATAAAGCTGGCTGCGACCTCACTTCGTATCGACTCGACGGACAGGAGCTATTGCAGGAGCCGTTGCGCCCTCACTTCTGGCGCGCGCCGACCGATAACGACCGGGGTGCTGGATTGCCGGGGGGCCCGGGCTTTTGGCGCGACGTCGGCGAGCGACTGGACGGGCGCGTCTTTACCGTCGAGCGCCGCTCGGAGTCCGAAGTATTCGTGCAGATCGGGTGCTCGATTCCCGAGTTGACGCCAGGCGGCGTCGTGCAGAGCTATCTCATCCGTGCGGACGGTTGGATTTCGGTGAGTGCGCAATATCGCCCCAACCCCCTGCCCGGGGCAGCGGAGTTGCCCGAGTTGGCTCGATTCGGGCTGAGGATGGCGGTGACGGAAGAATACGACACGATCGACTGGTACGGCCCTGGTCCTGAGCCAACCTACAGCGATCGCAGGCTTGCACCCTTGGGCCGATATCGTGGATTGGTCTCCGAACAGCCTGTGCCGTACTCGATACCCCAGGAGAGCGGCGGAAAGGTGGATGTTCGGAGCTTTGCGCTGACCGCGGCCGATGGAAGCGGGATTGTCGTCCGTGCCTCAAGCTCAGAGCCGTTATTCCTCAATGTCTCTCCTTGGAGCACCGAAGCGCTCGAGGCGGCCAGCCATGCCTTCGAGTTGGAGGCAGACGGACTGACCCACATCCACATCGACAACGTGCATCGAGGTGTCGGCGGCGACAATTCGTGGGGCGCTCAGCCGAAGAACGCGTACCGGGTCTTCTCGGAGGAGACCTATACGTTGAGATTCTGGATGCGAGGCGTGACGCCGGGCGAAGAAGCCGAGGAGCTGCGCTGGGGTGTCGATTCCGAGTGATTCCCCGCCGGCAGTTTGCTGGTGTCGCGCAGGACCCGTTGGATGCGCACGCGGTGTCGGCTGGGAATAGGGCCCGATGTAGGTATCGACGTCAGGAGTCGCCGGGGACGAACCCCGCGCCGATCGCCAGCTCGAATACACGATTGGCGTTATCGACCGACACGGTGACGCCGTCGAACACTGTGACCTGGGTCGATTCGAAGACCCATCTCTCAGCGACCCACACCACGGTATGGGTCGGAATGTCTTGCAGGACGACGCCTGTATATTCGAACGAGCCATAACCGTGGAAGCTGGAGAGCGGCCGGCCGTCGCGCCGCTCCTCGAATGCCGCGAGGGCGGCGCTGCTGTCGGGGTAGCGCCGGATGGCAACGGTGGCGAAGGCAAGCGGTAGCTCACAGGTCATCCGGAACGAGCCGTCGTTGGCCACGGCGCTCGAGGTGCAGCCGAACCTGCCGGGAACGGGTACCAGCTCTTCGCCGAGGGTCTCGAGGACCTCGAGCTCGGGGGAGCCAGGGGTCTCGGTCGGTCGCGGAGTCCGCGTCCGCGTAGGTGTCGATCCCGGACAGCCGTGCAGCGCGTGTTTCACCGCACGCACCAGCTCGGCCACGGTGACGACGCGATCTCCGTCGCTGTCTGCCGGGCAGGGTTCCTCGATGACGAGGTTGCGCGCAGGGTTCACGCAGGCGGGTGACTCTGCCGGCAGCGGCGCCGGGTACAGAGCGGCGACGAGTCCGGGTACGACGACGAGCCGAGCGCCCAAGGCTGGCGACAGCAAGGTGGGCCCGCCATCCTTCCTAGCTTGCACTTCACCCATGCCGCTCTCTTTAGACCATTCGGTATCGTCAATCCTAGCGAAAGACGGATCGCGGCTCACTGCGGGCGACGGCGCAGTTCAGAGATGAGCCCTGCGTGCCAAACAGTTGGCTCCGCGGCCTCCAAACTGTCAGTATCCCCCCACCGCAGCGATAGGGAGTCTCCGATGCAAGTCCAACGGATCGTCGTTTCGATCGTCGCGACGGTAGTCTGGGCAACCTGAACGCCGAGATCACGGGCGCGTCCGGCAAGAAGAAGCGTCGCGGCGCGTGCGGAAAAAAGGCGGATGCGGAGTGCAATAACTCGAGCGCCTCGCCGAAGTCCTGTTCGTCGGAATCGGGTAGTTGCAGGGGCTATGTGTTGGAGGCGAAAGGCGCGAAGTGATTTCGCCGAGCCCTTTGGCGGCTCGGCTTTGCCGTTGCGCGGTCCGCGCTTACGAATCCTCCCACAGCGACAGTACGTGTCCGTGCTGCGGTTCGGTCCGTCCGGCCAACGTATCTTCATAGACGCGTTCGACGGCTTCACGTCCTCTCCCCCGCCGAACTTCGAGCCAGCTTTCGCTGAACTTGCGGAAGCCTTCCCACGCCTCGCCGAGTCGACGCTGTAGCTCGCCGGGACCCCAGTCGGCGGCGCGTTTCTGGATCTGGGCGGGCGCGAAGAAGAACTCAGGACTCGGTCCCGGCAGCCCCTCATCGTCTCCGGCGGTCTGATCCCAATGCGTCGCGCCGATCGTGGACGAGTGCATCAGCCGGTCTCCGAACAGCTCGTGGATGTTGCGCCGCAAAGCACTGTTGCCTGCCATGTCGACGTAGACGGCAGGCCCGGTGGCGTCGAGCCCCTGGACTTCGTCGTAGGTTACGACTTCGTCGTAGCAGCCGAGCTCGCGAACGAAGTCGCGATTGCGCTCGGAGGTGAGTCCTACCGCCGTTGCCCGGCCCGAGCGCGAAACCAGGTAGCCGAGCGCGATCGACGTCTTACTGGACGCGCTCGAGATCAGTACGGCTCGCTCGCCGAAGCCGTTGTCGGCGATGAAGTCGTCGGCAAGAAACGAGGTCATGAACAGGCCGCGCATCAGCATGAGCGCGTCTTCGTGTTCGGGCTGATAAAGCGGATCGCCCTCGCACGGTGTGTAGGTGTTGTATGCAGGAGCCAGAGCGGCGCGGTGGGCGGCGCCGTCGAAGATCCCGCCGGGGCCTGCGGCGCTCGGCTCGATTCGGAGATAGCGCGACATCGGGTAGAAGCCGAAGCAGCGGGTGCCAATGGCGACGTCGGGATGCTTCGAGTTGATGACTTCGCCAAAGCCCATGGTTGGTAATCGGCCCCAGCCGTCCGGCGCCGGATAGAAATTCCAGTAGCCGAGCATGTCGCCGGCCAGCGCGTACGAGATGTTGTTGGCGGTAAATGCAAAGCGGTCGACGCGAAACAACACCTGTCCTTCCGAAACATCGGGAACCGCTGTTTCGTCCAACCGGTGTCGATGCCAATCGCTCTTGTCGACCAGAAAATCGAGACCGGGTGAATCCGTCATGGCTCCTCCTGATTAAATCCGCTCGGCGCCGAGCCCGAGCGCCGCGACGCGATTTCTGTGGCACTCACTCAATAGGGATGTATGCCCAAGATATCGTGAGACGTCGACCGCTTGCCCGGAACTGCCGAGCGCCGCGGTGAGTATCTTCCGTGCGCTCAGGCGGCGGGGCTTCGCCGAAGGGCTCGGGCTGGGTATAGATGATTGCCGATGATCGTCGACCGGAAAATGCGATGGCGGGCCTACCTGCGCTTCGCCCGCCCGCAGCTCAGTGTCATGTTCGTCTACGCAGCGGTCATTACAGGGCTGGACGTGGAGGGATTTCGCGTCTCCGTTCCGATCGCGGTTCCGGCTTTGCTCGGCACGGCGATTTCAATCGCTCTCGGGTTTCGCACCAACTCCGCCTATGACCGCTGGTGGGAGGCTCGCAAGATCTGGGGGGCGATCGTCAACGACTCCCGCACCTTCACACGTCACGTCCTGACGCTGCTCGGCGGGGCCGACGATGCTTCGGCCGCGGTGTGCCGCGAGATGGTCTATCGACAGATTGCCTGGGTCAAGGCCTTGGCTCGGTCGCTTCGCGGTCAGGATCCGCTCGAGGGGCTCGGCCCCCTGTTGGCGCAGGACGAGATGGCAAGGCTTCGGGATGTCGACAATTGTGCGAACGCCATCCTGCACAATCAGGCTGCGCAGCTGCGACGTGCGCACGACGCCGGTATGGTCAGCGAGATCCTCATGCTGCCGATCACCGAGTCGATCCAGCGGCTGACCGACTCGATGGGCATGTGTGAGCGCATCAAGAAGACCGTGTTCCCGGTTCAGTACAGCCAGCTGGTGATGAAGAGCGTATGGCTGTTTTATCTGCTCCTCCCGCTCGGGTTGGCGCCATACCTCGACTGGCTCACGCTGCCGGTGGCGTTTACCGTCGGCTTCGTATTTGTGGCGCTCGAGTACCTGGGGCACTACCTCGAGGATCCCTTCGAGGACCGACCGAGTGATGTATCGATCACGTCGATCGCAGCCACGATCGAGATCGATCTTCGACAGATGCTGGGGGAGTCCGAGGTGCCGCCGCGGCCGGAACCGGTCGACGGGATCCTGATGTAGCCGTCGTACGTTCGGACGGCGGGCGCGGTGGCGCCGACCGGCGCCCGCGCATCGACGATGCCGCGAGGTCTTGGGTCAATCTGGCGGTGAACGGATGCTTGGTCGAGCGCCATGCGACGTGGCGAGTTGGGGCGAAGAATGCTGATGCGATCGCCCGTATTTGGGCCTATGCTTTGCGGGAGATGCGGACGGCGAAGGACGAGATCGCGCTCCGGGAGACGGAGCTGTTTCAATCCCGGGTGCGCGCCGGACTGAGCGTTTGGCTGGGCGCCGCCGTTCTTTTCGTCGTCAGTGACTTCTGGCTGGAGGCCGATCACTCGCCGGTGCTGCAGGT
>JANQHZ010001041.1 GCA_028282445.1 Candidatus Binatia bacterium
CGCTCGCACGCCTCGACAACGCACGGTCGAGACTGGGTAGCGGCAGGCAGCGTCGCTGCGCCGCCAAGGGTGAACCGTCGATGTCGATTCGCTCGAAGAAGTCCCTGGCGGCGAGCTGTGGGTGAAGCGCCGCTCGGTCGAGAGTCCAGACGGGAGCGAAGGGCAGCCGCAGCAGTTGGGCACGATCGACCAGCTCCACGGCATCGTGGCGCCTCGTCATCGATTCGATCCGGTCGAACACGTCCTCACTGTGCTCGAGCCGATACTGCGGATCCCGCCAGCACGGGGCGAGCGCATCGCTCTCGTCCACCTCGGAAGCGATCCACTCACTGAGCGCGTCCCAATCCCCCAGGTGAGTCGCGAGGATCTCCGCATCGTGCGCGCGTACCGTACGGAAGGACTTCGTCCAGTGAAGAGTACCGCTGCGCTGCGCGATCGTCCCGCTCTCGCGATAGGTGGCGGTGACGTGCTCCAGCGAAGCGATCACACTTTCTTGCAGCGAGATGTCGACCAATTGCCCGCCGCCGCCGCGATCGCGAACCCGCAGAGCGAGCAAGGCGCCAATCGCCGCCTGAACCCCGGCGACATGGTAGGCTTGCAACCCGAGAGGCTGCAGCGGCGGCTGGTCCGGCCATCCGTTCACGAACAACATCCCGCCGTTCGCGACCGCGACGAGATTCGAGCTCCTCCACTCCGCGCGCGGGCCGCTCAGTCCAAACGGCGACACGTTTACGACGATCGTTTGCGGATCGACCGCCGCCAGCGCCGCGTAGTCCAGGCCGCGCGCTGACAGCTGCGTCGGCGTACCGGTGGTCAGCACGATATCGGCGTCGCGTATCAGAGCGTCCACGCCTTCATCGGCCGACAGCCGACGCGTACCTCGATCGTAGAAGGATCGTGCGTAGACGTTCGACCTCCTCCCATCGTCCGGCTCGCCGACCCGAACCACTCTGGCGCCGAGCCCCGCCAGAGCGCGTCCGCCGAACGCCCCGGAGAGGTCGCTGAAATCGGCGACCAGCACGGGTTTGAGGTCGCTCAACTCACACTCCGTCGCGGCGCTTCCGGCTCACCCATCCGACGGCGGCTCAGGCGGGAGGATCCGGGCCCTTGGCTCCGGTGAGGAGAAAGGCCAGGCCGGCCACGCAGGTCCCGATCTCCGTACCGGTGACCTCGTTCCAGAACATTCACGAAAAACCGCAGCCGGGCGTCGCCAGCGACACGATTCCCAGCGGAAACATCATCAAGAAACCGCACAACGGGCCGCGCAAGTACCAAGCGCGCGGCCGGCTCGCGATTCCGACCAAAAAGCCGATCAGCATTCGGGCGCCGCACCACGCCCACACCGCGATCGCGCCCTGGATGTAAAGGATGTTGAACTTCTCGGCGATCGGCCCGTGCACCAGGGTCGGCAACCAGGCCAGCGGTAGGCCGATCGCCGTGCACAGAAGGGGATAAGGAACCTTGGCGAGGCTCGCTCTCATCCGCAGCGCCAGAGCGTACTCAAAAGCGCGCCCACCACGGCGCCTCTTCCGGCTCGGCCCGACGCAGCTCGACATTGCGGTAGTCCAGCAGTGTACCGTCGACCCGACGAAGCTCGGCGAGATTGGTGTTGTAGCTGGTGAGCGCTTGGATCTCCGCTTGGCGCGCGCGGGTGAGGCGCTCCTGGAAGTCGATTAGATCCTTGGTAGTCGCCAGACCAACTTCGTAGCGCGCCTTCTGGTTGCGCACATTCTCTTCCGCCAGGTCACGAGCGACCCGCGTTGCTTCGATACTCTTGAGGTCGGACTTCACGTTGTCGATCGCATTCTTGATCTCGAGAGTGACGGTCTCCTCGAGCCGCCGCAGGCTGAAGCGCGATCGCTCGGTGTTGATCCGGGCCTCGGTGTGGGCCGCTTTGGCGGCGGCATTGTTGAGCGGAATCTCCAACAACAAACCGAAGTTGTACTGGTAGAAACGACCGTCGCCCAAGAGATTCAACGCGTCGCCATACCCGCCGTCGACCCGCGGATCGGCGAAGATGCAGCCCGCACCGGCCGCGCCCTCCAAGTCGCCCATTTCGAGAAACTCTTCGCAAATCTCGGGATCGACAAAGCCCTGCGGACCGGCATCCGTACCACCCAGACCGTTCAGACCGATCCCGCCGACAAAGTCGAGGCGCGGTAGCAGTTGATTCTGGGCGGCTCGCTCGAGCAGCCCTTTGCTGTTCACATCAATTCGAGCTGCGATCAATTCCGGGCGCCCGACGAGCGCGCTCTCCAAACTGCGGCGTGCACCGATCTCGTACTCGACCAGTTTCGGCTCATCGACCGGCTCGAGCAGCTCGACCTTCTCGGAAGACTCGTCGCGGGTATTGATGAGATTGCTCAACACATCGCGCGCAATCCTTTCGAGATTATTGGCGCGGACGAGGTTTGCTTCGCGGCGCGCCACCTCGGCCTCCGACTCGAGCACCGCTGTACGGGGCAAAGCGCCGACGTCGAATCGCCCCTTGTTCTGTCGCAGCAGCTCGCGCGCCAGCTCGAGCCCCTGCTCCTCGACCTTCACGTTCTCGACGGCCAGGACGAGTGTCCAGTACCTGGCTTCGACGTTCGAGATGAGGTTCGACACCTGAGCGCGGTACTCGTAAAAGGCAGCCTCCTCGACGTTCTGCGCGACATCGACCTGGAGCAGCGCGTAGCGCCACCCGAAATCGCGCAGCAACGGTTGGTTGAGCGACAAGGTGAGCTCCGTCGTATACTGCGGGACCAGCAAGACGGCGACATTGGGCGGGCGCGACAGCCGGTCGTTGGTCCACTCGAGCGAAATAGATCCACCGGAGATCAGCGCCTTCCTGACCCCTGCATCCCAAACTACGTTCTGCTGATAGAGCTCGCGGCCTTCGGCGGTAAACGGGCTCGAGCTGGCGAGCGGTACGTTGTTTCGGAACTTGCTCGCCTCGGCGAAGACTACCGGGTCGAATACCGACCGCGCACGCCGCACCTCATTCGCCGCCAGGATCGGGTTGAGACGTTCGATCTTCAGGCCGGTGTTGTTCTGCAGAGCAAGTGCGATGCTCTGCTGAAGACTCACCGGCTGGTGCGGTCCGTCGCCGGTCAACAACCCGAAATACTGTCCGTAGAGATCGTCGACGCGGGCCTCGCTCCACTGTTCGCGAAGTACGTCGACATAGTCGGGCTGGTCGCCGAGCAGGCGCTCACGCATGGGATCGACCGGCTCCTCCTCCGCTTCGTCGGCCAAGAGAGCCGCCGGTCCGATCAAAATCACCGAAAACACGAACGGCAGCGCCGCGAACAGCATCGTCGAGAGCCAACTGGCCTGGAGACGAGAGAACTTCATTTTCTAAACGTACCCGCCCTCTTCCGTGATTGCATGTTTGTCAGTATCGCGCAGACCGCCGGGCTGC
>JANQHZ010000155.1 GCA_028282445.1 Candidatus Binatia bacterium
CAAAATCCGGGGGCGAGATCATCGCTCGTATGCTGCAAGCCGAAGGGGTCGAAGTCGTCTTCGGGATCATCGACGGCTCCTACTTCGGTCTCTACTCGAGCCTCGGCGACCACGGGATCCGCTTGGTCTCCCCGCGCCACGAGAGCACGGCCGCCCACATGGCCGGCGCCTACGCCAGGACGACCGGCAAACTCGGGGTCTGCCTGGCCAGCAACGGCCCGGGCGCGGCCAATGTATTGCCCGGAGTCGCGGTGGAGAACGGCGAGGGCAACCCGGTCCTATTGCTGACCAGCTGGCGCCGAGCACCGATCGTCGGCCCGGATCGCGGCGGGACGTTTCAATACTTCGATCAGGTCGCCGTCATGAAGCCGATGACCAAATGGAGCGGCGCAGCCCGCAGCTTCGACCGGATTCCGGAGGTCATGCACCGGGCTTTTCGAGTTTCGCACCGCGGACGCCCAGGGGTGGTGCACGTAACCGTGCCGGAAGACGTCATCAACGGACCGCCGCCGACCGACCTCCCGGTACTCGCCCCGCAACGCTATCGTCGCACCGACCCGATCTGCCCGACGCCGGACCTGGTCCGCCAGGCCGCCGCCATGTTGAGCGCCGCCGAGACGCCGCTCATCCAGGTCGGCAGCGGCGTACTGCACGCCGGTGCCTCGGCGCAAGTCGACGAGTTGGCGCACGTGATCGAGGCGCCGATCACGGCCAGTTGGGGCGGGCGTCCCGCGGTGGACGAACGCATCCCCAACGCGATCCCCCTATTGCCGCCGCTAATCGACGAGGTGCGGCAGGAAGCCGACGTGGTGCTCGCCATCGGCACCCGCTTCGGCGAGACCGACTGGTGGGGCAAACCACCGTATTGGCGCCCCGCGGATCAGCAGAAACTCATCCAGGTCGACAACGACGAGGAGATGCTCGGTCTCAACAAACCGGCCGATCTCGCAATCCTTTCCGACGCCGCAACCTTTCTCGACGCTCTGCTGTCGGAGATTCAGTCGGCGACCCCGAGCGCTCACCTGGCGGTTCGTAAGGAACGCATCGCCAAGTTGGCGGCTTCGAAGGGTGAGATCCGGGACTTCCTGTTGACTCTGCCGGGTCAGGACGACCGGGAACCGATGCACTCGGCGCACGTACCGCTGATCTGCCGCGAGGTGTTCGACGACGACGCCATCCTGGTGGTCGACGGCGGCAACACCGCGGTATGGACGAACCTGTTGCACGAAAATCGCGTCCCTGGCTCGATGATCAGCACGTTCAAGTTCGGCATGCTCGGTGCCGGTGTCGGCCAGGCTCTCGGCGCCAAGGCCGCCTACCCGGGACGGCAGGTCTACTGCATCATCGGTGACGGCGCGATGGGGATGCATCCGCAAGAGCTCGAAACCGCCATCCGCAACGACCTCAACGTCGTCTTCCTGGTGCTCGCCGACCGCCAATGGGGAATGGTCAAGCTGAGCCAGGGCGTGGCGATGGACGCCGCCACCATGCTCGAAAAGCGATCGCTACCCAGCGAGCGCACGATCAACACCGACTTCTCCGAAATCTGCTTCGATCGCATGGCCGAGAGCATGGGGGCGCACGGCGAAAGGGTCTCGCGCGCGTCCGAGCTGCGCGGTGCGATCGAGAGATCGCTGGCGAGCGGAGTGTGCTCGGTCATCCACGTCGACGTCGATCCGGTCGAGCATCTGTGGGCGCCGGGCCTCGATGTCTTCAAAGCGATGCACCAGGAGCCCGGCGAGTGAGCTCCGGATCGGCCCCGTCGTCGATCCTGGTCACCGGCGCTTCGGGACTCCTGGGTCGCCGCGTCGTCGCTCGCCTCGCCGACGCAGGCACCTCGCCGCGTGTCGTCGCCTGCGACGTACGACAACCTCCAGAAGAGGAGCGCCTCGACGGCATCGAATACGTACTGCGCGATATCCGCGACCAGGATCTCGAGCAGGATATGCGCCAACACCAGGTCGAAAGCGTCGTCCACCTGGCGGCGGTAGTCACTCCGGGTCCGGACAGTACGCGCGAGCTGGAATACTCGATCGACGTGGTCGGAACCCAGAACGTTCTGGACTGCGCGCTCCGCACCGGCGTCAAACAACTGGTATACACCAGCAGCGGGGCGGCCTACGGCTATCATGCAGACAATCCGCACCCGCTGCGCGAAAGCGACGAGTTGCGGGGGAACGACGAATTCCCCTACTCGCAACACAAAAGACTCGCGGAAGAGGTCCTGGCGCGCGCGCGCGAGGAACATCCCGAGCTCAGCCAGCTCATCTTCCGACCGGGCGCGGTGCTCGGAGAAAGCGCCAACAACCCGATTACCGCGATCTTCGACCGGCCGGTGGTCGTCGGCGTGCGCGGTTCGGACTCCCCGTTCGTGTTCATCTGGGACGACGACGTCGCGCACTGCATCGTCACCGGCATCTGCGAGCGTCGATCGGGCATCTACAACCTGTGCGGCGATGGCGAGGTCGCGCTGCACACCATTGCCGCCAGGCTCGGCAAGCCCTACCTGGCGCTCCCGTCCTTCGTGCTCAAGGCCGCCCTCGGACTCGGCCGCCGGCTGGGACTCACGTCTCTCGGGCCCGAACAGGTCCGCTTCCTGCGCTATCGCCCGGTCCTCAGCAACGAGCG
>JANQHZ010000167.1 GCA_028282445.1 Candidatus Binatia bacterium
ACGCCGGGCCGGGCTTGGTGGACGGCCTTGACGGTGCAACTCACGCCGCGGTCAGTCCGGACAACCAATACATCTACGTAGCGGGCGAGATCGATGACGCTGTGGCCGTGTTCGAGCTCCCAGACGACACTCCGCCGAGCGGCAGCTGCGAGCTGGACATTACCAGCTTCGTGGAGGCCAAGACGGATTCAGACCTCAACAAGGCCCGGTCGGTCGCACTCGATCCGAGTGGCGACAACGTTTACGTTGCATCAGCCAACGGGGATGCAATCGTCACATTCGATCGCAACTCATCAGACGGCACGCTCACAATTGGCGATTCCGCAGTTGACGGGGTCGACGGCTTCACGTGCCTGAACGGCGCGACCTCGGTGGTCGTCTCGGCCGACGGAGAATGCTTGTATGTCGCGGCGGAATCCGCCAACAAGCTTTGTGTCATCGACCGCGATACGAGCGACGGGTCGCTCTCTCAGAGCTCGGAGTGGGTAGACGCACAGAGCGCCGACCAACAGAGCAACAACATTGTAGCGAACCTCAAAGGAGCGCGTTGGGTCACTATCAGTCCGGACGACGACCACATCTACGTCGCGGCACCAACAGATGACGCCGTGCTGGTCTTCGAGCGGGACGCAACAGGCTGCGACCTGACCTTCGTCGAAGACTGGCTCGACTCCGAGATCACCGGAGGGGGCCTCAACCAGGTCAGCTCGATCGATGTCACGCCGGACGGTGGCCGAGTCTACGCCTCAGCCAAGCAGGACGATGCAGTCGTCGAGTTCCTGCGAGATCCCTCTACCGGCGAGCTCACCTCCCCAGCCGTAGCCGTCAGCGGCACCGGACTCAACGGCGCCCTCGGGATATATGCGGAGGACCAGCGGCTCTACGTATCCGCCAGCATCAACGACTCGGTGACGACCTATGAAGTAAACAGCTGCTGTGGCGACGCAACCCTCCATCGAAATGAGGACTGTGACAATCCGTCAGCGTGTTGTGCATCCGACTGCACGGTGGCACTAGATTCGGGATCACTCTGCGGTGACCTCAACGGCTGCACCGGCCCCGACACATGCGATGCGAACGGAGTGTGCTTGTCGGGTCCCTGCAACGTTCCCAACGCATGCACCACAAGCTGTGGAGGAACCGGGACCTGCGCGACGGACGGAACAACCTGCGGCTGCCAGCCGGACTAGGATAAGCACATTCCTAGCGCGCAGAACCCGATCGATTCTCCAGCCCACCTATCCGTGACCGGCAAGCGAGTATTTCGACCCACCGCGAGAGGCTTGGGGACAACGGCAGCGAGCTAGCCAAAACGGTCGGTCGTTTCTCCTATCCGGCGAGTAACACGGGCTCCGGGCCTCGCGTATCCGAAGAAGGAGTGTCTCCGAGTTGTACGGAGCGACATCGAACCTTCCCAGCTTTGGTAGACCAACCAGACGTAGAGTCCGATCTCTATCTCGAGACCCGCGAACGACTTGATCAGGGACGTCTCCGCGGTAATTGAACGTCATCTCCCGTCAACACACGAACTACAGCGTTCTCCAGCTGTCACCCGCTGAGCCTACCAAACACGCCGGATCCGACCGCAGCCGCGCCAAGCTCCGGTTCAAGAGTCCTTGCTCCCCGGGACTCCGCGGGTAGCGTCTCAGTTCTCGTAACGGATGGGACCTGGCAGTCTCCAGACCGCCCTCCTCCTCCGCAAGACGAATCATCGATGGAGCCTTCGAAGCGCCGGCCGCACCGTCTCCATCAGCTGGGACCGGCCACAGGTGCCTGGACAACAGTACCGATACGGCGCTTCTGCGACACACTCAGGCCGAACCTGCTTCGCTTGCGAGCTCACTACGTGTTTTCCACAACTGCTCCGATCAAGGCATTTGGAGTATGCACCCACGAGCCGTGGCGCAGATCGACGTATCGAGATTTCTATTGAGCATGGAACGGGAGTTTCGCGCCGGGGCGAGCGTGGATCGTCGCCGAGACATTCTGGCGATCCTGCGTCGCTGGGCACACGACCCAACGATCACGTCCGACAATCGGCGTGTGGCAAAACAACTGCTCACGGAGTTCGATTTCGATCCATCTATCGGTTGATCCGTGCGCGGCGACTCTGGTGACACGGACACGTGCGGGATCTTGACGCCCTCTCGGATGCGGCCTTCGTACCTGCAGTCCGCAGGGAATCACCAAGCGAGCGCCTCCAGAAGGTAGAAGTGGGCCTCTTGCCACCATCGCGTTGGGGATCACCGTTCGCCTCGGAAGGTCTGACCGACGAGAAACCCCACCCGCCCTCACTTAACAGCTGAATAGCTCCGACGGGTTGACAGACGCCGGCCTCCCCCTCGAAGCTGGTAGCGCGCGAGCCCGGAACCGCCCGCATTCCCAACTCTAGAGAGCGCGGCGTCAACCCCAGTCTCTGGTAGGATCCTGCCCCCGCGACGCTTCATAGGAGCGCCCCATGAAGCGAGTCGAGAATCACCCGTGCAAGATTCGTGATCCCCCTAGCGACACCTCCAGAAGAGTGTGATCGCAAAGCCGACTCGTGGCTGTTCAGCAAAACGGGCAGCCCAACAGTCGGCAGCCAAAGCCGCTGATGATCTCGGAATCGGGCACTCTCGGGAGTACCCGACAAGGAGTAAAGAATGAACCCGCAACGCTGTCACGAGCTCAGAACAAGACTGATGATCTTGCTGGCGATTACCGTACTCACCTCCGTTTCGACGAGGGGAAGCGCCATCGAAGAATGCGACGACATTGCCCTGGGGCCGGGAACGACCACCCTGCAGTTCGACTATGAGGTCACGGGAAACGGCCCCTGCTTTCGCGCCGACACAGCCAACTCGACGCTCGACATGGATGGACACTCCATCACCTGCAACAACACGAGCAGTGACTGCTCTTCCGCCATCGATGTCGATGTCGATGGGTTTACGATCAAGGACGGCCTGATCGAGTCCGGAACCAACGACTTCACCTTCGCCATCAACGCCATCAGCCCCGGCATCGTGCACGACACACGGGTCCTGCGCATGACAATTGCGGACGCCGGAACCGGCATTGTCGGCGGTGAGGACATTGAGCGGAGTGTCTTCAAGGGTATCCAGGGAGCGTGTATCACCTATGGCCTCGTGCGCGCCCTCGATGGCGGCCTCATCGATCAGAACTACTGCGAATCGGGCGCCACGGGGTTTGCGATTTCCGGGCCGGCAACGGGAAGCGTCACGGTTCGCAAGAACTACATTCGGGCGCTGACGACCGGGTTCATCGTCAACCAGAACCTGGACATCGAAAAGAACATCATCGACTCTGCCGATCCGTTCTCGGTAGTGTCATCGAGCGGTGTGACCTTCTCCAAGAACCTCTGCAGCGACACAGACTGCGATGAACCCGACGACACGCCCTTTACCCTGAACCTAAACTGGTAGCCGTCTAGTCGGAGTCATGCTCACGGCGTATGCCAATTTGGAGCTGCCCGAGCAAAGAGAACGCTGCGTCCCGCCCGGATGCGCCGGGCGGGACGCTGGGTAGCTCCAGCAGACCTCAACGGACACATTGCGGCAGATGGCTACTTCTCCCGCACTGGTCGTCGACGCGCGCCATCACTGCGGTTGTCCGTGATGACGATCGACGGAGATCCTCGCAACCCAGGACGGAGCACAGCTGCGCCCTGGCACACACCCGACTGTTGGACCGTGCCAGACCTCGAGGGAGCACGATTCCAAGAGCACGCATACGCTGGGTGTTGCCCAATGGTAGCGTCCCCACTATCGATCGCCGCGCAATGAGGCGCCGGATTGTCCACCCCGCGTAGCGTCTTCAGGGTGAGGAAGGTCACGTCGTCCAGGTCGTGGGCCACGGTCCAGGTTGGCGTAGCGTCGAGTGAGCGCCGCGCGCCTGTCGCGTAACACGTCAACTCGTACAGAATCGTCGTGTTCGAGCTCTCGTGGTCGACGACTGTCATCCGCGAGCGCGGTAAGCCACAGAGATCGGCGGATGCGGCAGCTGAAACTAACCTGCCGCCGCATCCGCTCACCTATTGATTGGCTAGCCTTGTATATCAATTAGATTCGTCGAACTTTCGCTTGCGATGTCAAGGCCAGTGTGTTTCGTCAAGACACTCACCGAAAACAGGGAGAGCAGATAAAGATGGGTCCATACATTAGGAGTTTGCTTTCCAAGTTAGTGTTTGGGTTTTCCCTCGGCTGCGCTTTCTTACCCGAGACTTCGAGTGCCGAGAGCGCGGCTATCGTGATGAGCGACGTCTGTGAAGACCCAGCGGCCGTATTCGACCACAGGTGGGCAAGCGACACGGCGGGAGCCACCACGGTCTTTTACATGGCGGACAATGGGACCGTCTACAGAATCAGCGAAGGCAACGGCGCGTTGGGGAACTTCGAAGACCTGTACGTATTCGCCCACGGCGCACCCGGCACCATCAACAACATGGGGTACGAGGCTTTCGCTCAACACCTAGAGAACGCGCACCCGGCGATACCGAACAGCGTGTCCTTCGGCGTGTGCTACTCGGCGATCGGCCCGAATAGTCTACTGAAGCGCGTGAACGTTCAATACGGCGGATTGGTCAATCGCCTATCCGGTGGGGTTGTCGCTTGTGCACTCACCGGCAACGGCGACCGCCGCCTGGCGAATGCAGAGTATCGGATTCGCGTCGGGCATTCGGATGACGAACGATACAAGCGAATCGTCGACAACATTCACGCCAAGTGGGCTGAAAACTACCCGGGGACGGAGACCAGCTACGCGGACTACTGCCGCGCGTCCTTAAATCCATTCGATGCCGGGCGGTTGCGGGACTTTATGGAGACCGTTTTTGATGAGTTCTCAGTTGCCAATCCCGAACCGAATTCCACCGACTATCTCGAGCTCGTAGCATTGAATATCGATGGCGAGCCTCTGACGGTTTGCGGCCAGGACCCGGCGGGTAGAGGGCGAGTCGACTGCCCGTAGCGGGCAAAGCCTCAGGTACTTGGGACCTTTGACGCACCGTTGACGCCGGCCTGCACCCGGCCCTCGCAGGAAGGAGACTGTCGTGCTCCGTACCCCTCACGAATTGCTCGGACAGCTGCCTCGATTTGCTGTCGATGAGCAGCTTGGCTCTGTCGTGCGGAGCCTGTCGCTCATATCTGCGACGCCGGGGGTGGTCGTGAGTCTCGCCACCATCCTTTGGCTCGGCGTTCCGGTCTCCGGTCTCCAGATCACCGGCGGGCCGGTATACGAGCTACCAAAGGGTGGTTCGTGCCTCGTCACGGGAATCCCGGGGGCAGGTTCCGGTACGCACTATGCGTGCTCGGGGGTTGACCTCGGCGCCTACACGCACGTGTACTTCGGGATCAAGAACGCGGCGTGCGACAAAGTCCATGGCAAGAAGTCGTGTCCAGCCAATCCGAATGGCAACAGTATGAACGGAAGCCCGTTTACGGCTGGGGGCGACGCGATCTTCACGATCGACTCCTTCGATCGAAACTCGATAACCTACCAGAGTAAGACCGGCATCGTGAACGAGCTCGCAAGTCCAAACGCGTCCGCGGTCACAAGCCACTTAACGTTGACGGTCACCGATGGGGCAGCGACAGTGGTCCCTACAAAAGGCACCCCGGCCGATACGGGGTGGGGCGACATCGGCTATCTCTTCAAAATCGACAGCGCGTCTTTCAGCGTCACCGTCACGATCGTCGCCAATTCGCCCGACTACGTGGGACTCGCGGACTCGGCCGTATTCGATCCAACCCACACACCGGAGGGAACACAAGACTCGACCAGCGTCGATTTGGCATTTTACTACTACCAAAGCGACCCAAGCTCCCTGGGAAAGTTTCCCGACGGTGATTCCGGCGCGAGCGCGTCCGCTACCGCGCTTCCAGCTCTGCGCAGCACTGGTGACGGCCGTACGGACTCGCCACGTCTCGACGGAGCGGACGCAGATCGGATCGTACCGAGACCGTGGCAGGTTCTTACGCCTCGCGGCCGGAACTCGTCTCGCAAGGGCCGAGAACCGGTAACCCGCATAGAGCTCGGAGCCCGCGCCGGACGTCGGGTCGATGTCGACTAGCGTCACGATCAATCGGTCGGATCTCGATCCGACGGTACTCGATCTGGGCCTGGTTACGGGACTGCTAACGGATGGTGGTGGCGGTGACGAAGTAGATCTTAACTCGGGGTGGTTCGACGATCCGTTTTCTTACCTCGAACGCATCCCGAATAGTCCCGAGTTCTTTCCGCTACTGGCAAGCCTATTGGGGTCCTTAGGAGGCGATGCACTCGGAACGGTCAAGCAGACCGCCGATCGCTCGTGGTATCCCCTGAACATCCCCGGCGAAGGGGCCAATGGACCGCCGACTGCTAGTGGGTTCTATCTCGTTACGAACAAAGTCCCGAGCAACGGAAAGGGAAACGGAAACAGTACCGGTGTCATTGCCGGCTTGGGTGCAATCCGGACCTTCGTCGAGCAAGGCGTATCGATCACCCCTTACGCGTTGTTCCCCCTCGTAAAGATACCCTCGGAGGATGCTACACAGAAAGATGCTTCCTTCGTCCTCGGCCAGGAGCCGATCGAGATCGGAATCGACGTGTCGGCCGCATCGGGGGCGTTCTCGTTCGGTGGGGGTAAGGGAGCCGTGGCAACTGCCTCGCTCGACGGGGACAAGGTTGGGACGTCGGTCAAGATCGATGCGCCCGGCTCCGGTTACAACGCTCAGACCGAGGTTTACTTCGTCGGCGGAGGGGGCTCGGGCGCATGCGGCAAGGTCTCGGTCGATGAAGGCGAGGTGACCGGTGTTCGGGTCACGTCTCAGGGGAGTGGCTATACTCGCGCGCCGGACGTCGTGTTTGTCGACGGTGTCTCCTTTGACGGCCTCAAGATCGACGTGACGATCCCTTTCGAAGGAAGCCCGCCCAAGATCGGATTCGACATCGTTCTCCTCAATCTAGCCGTACCCGGCGGCCCGCCTGCCAATCGTTCGTTGGTCGAGCTCATCGCCAACGCGGAGCAGGAGGTCGAAGAATGGTTGAGGATCGTACTCTCAATTCTCGGGGCGCAGCTTGCGAAACAGAATTCGCAAGCCGGCGCGATGTTCGAGAATGTGATGAGACTCCTCGGCATCGTGGGGGATGTCCCGCCGATTGATTGGAAGCGGCTCATCGAGGAAGCGAAGTCGGGCAATGGAGATCCGGCGCAGGTCTTTGTCGAGTGGCTTCGTGCCGTTGTCGGCTCGGATACAGCAGCCGAGTCATGGCTGGACGACTGCTACGCCCTACTGCACCCTGCCGCAGACACCTCTGATGCGGTTTCCGGCTCCGGGACGCTGTCCGAACCATGGAAGATCTGCCTCTACGATCTCGCTGATCGAGCGAGCCTGTTCTTCACTCTGGCCGCTCACAACACCGGCAACACAAACAGCTCGAGTAAGTCGAAAGTACGCGCCGTTGCGCCGGATGAGCTGGCCGACGGCGCACCGAGTGGAACCCTTCAAGTCTATCCCGGACTGGAGATCCGCTCCGACGCGAAGACGATGGTCGCGAGCTACGTTTCCGCGAGCCTCGACTGCTCGCTGCAGTTCTTGCAGCTCGATCTGCCGGCTTCCGGGGAGGTCCCCGCCCCGGTCTCCTTTCCAGCATTCGACCTGATGCTCGCTTTCACCAATCCGAGTGCCGACGACCTTCCCCTCATACACTTCGGTACCGGTGCCGACGCGACGTTCGAGGTCGATTCGATCGAGGTAGGTTTCGGGCTCAGCAAGCTAAGGGGAGCACTTACGCCGAACCCCTGTATCCGCCTGGTCGGCGTCAAGACACCCTACGGCTCGTGGCCGGAGCTCAACCTCTCCGACTTCAACGCGAAGGCGGTGAAAGATGAGCTTGCGTCGATCCTGCAGAAAGAGATTGAGAAACTGCTTGGGGTCGATTCGAACGACGGGACCGTTGATCCATCCGCCAACGCTTTCGCTCAGCATCTTGCCGCAGTCATCGGGGTGATCGCACCGCCCTCGTATCCCGGAGGCTCGGGCCCGTGGCCCCTTTCCGATGGAAAGATGCTGTTGTCCGCGGAAGAGCTGGGGTTGTTGGTCCACGAGCCGTTCGGCGCGGTGGGTGCATACTACTCCCGCTGCCTCGCGCCTCCTCAAGGGGGCGGCGTGTGGCAGTACATTCTCATCGAGCTTGCCCGATTGTTCGGATCCTCGTCCAGCAAGCTCGTCAACCCCGCGGCCGCTGGCAACGCAACTGATCCCTGGCGCGTGGTGCTCGTCGCCACGAGCTCGGGCGATCCTGAGGTCGTCGTCGAGGCGTGGCAGCCCGAGGGAACGACGCACGAGCTAATCTTGGCCTTTGCCGTCGACATTCCCCTCCCGCTTCCACCGGAAGTAGCCTCGGACGCCGAGGCGACTTTGTCGTTCGTGTTGGAGTTATTGCACGTCACGTTGCCCGACGGATCCGGTAAGGGGCCGGTCTCGGCCGATTGGCTTCGCGGCGCCGGCGCCGAGCTCGTAGTGAGCGGGCCCGGCGGGGCTTCGCTGACGCTCCCGGATCTCGCGGGCGTTCAGATTTCGATCGCCGACGTCAAGCTCTATGCAGGTTGGCAAAAGTCCGGGGAGCTCGGTTGGGAAGCGACGATCGATTCGTTGACGTTGTCGGCCGACGGCCACGAGGTCGGGAAGGTGCCCCACATCTCCTTCGGGAGCACCACGAGCAATTGGCAGAGCGATCTGGAGAAACTTGCGCCGCTGGCATTGAACGTCCTTGGGGTGTTGGCGCTCGAGCACGGAGGGCGCCCGGGCGTAGCGGCGAGCGCCTTGCTTGGCGCACTTCCCAACGCGCCTTCCCTCATCGATGGGAGCGACGATTCGCCCTTCATGCTTCCGAAGGGGCTAAAGCTCCCGACGACGTGGCCGGCCCTCGAGCTCTCGCATCCGACGCAACCGTGGCTCGACCTGCAGGCGCAGTTACAAGGCCTCCTTGGGGATGGCGCCGCGATGGAAGCCGCGATGCGGCTGATAGGCTGGGCGATCACCGGGCAAGTTCCCACCGCCCCGGCTACGCAACCGACCGGCGATCGCAATGATCCCTGGTCGGTGCTTCTACCGGATGTCTGGGACGTCTCCCTTCTCGCCTGGAGCGAGGACCAAAAGCAGATGGGGCTCGGCCTCGAGCGCGTAATGGCATCGGAGGTTTCCGGCGACATCGAGGTTGCCGTCGAGATGCGTCTGGACGTCCCCGCCTTTCCGCTGCCCGGAGGTTCTTTCGGCAATGTTGCGCCGGCGATCTCCGTTTCGGTCGACCTCCGTAACCCCAGCCAAGGCAAAGCGCTACTCGATCTACCGAGCGGGCTCCGCATCGAGCGCGCGCGAATCGGTGCCTCCGCCCAACTCAGTACGAGCGGAGTAAGCTACGCTCCGACGGTTGATCTCTACGGAGCGCGCCTAACGAGCCAGCACTCTCCTGCGACCGTTCACCTCTCACCGGTTCCGGGAACGCCCAAGTTTACCTGCGAACAGGGGATGCAGGTCATCGGGACGTTGCTAGCTGCTCTGATGCAGGAGGTGTCACACGCGGCAACTTCGTTGCCGAAGCTCCAGGCTGCCCTAGGGGTCCTCGAGGTGTTTTCGCTCGTCGATGACAAGTCGACGAGCTCGGAGTCGCTCGACGAAGCTGCTAACTACGGGATCAACCTCGGGGCCTGGACCGGCATGCTGGCGAATCCGGGCAATTTCTTCGGCGGCCGAGCGACGGCTATTCTCGAAGACCCGTCCGAGTCCAAGGCGCTCTACGACGCACTTGCCGTGCTTCTAGGGGTCGGCTCTTTCAAACTGCCGAAGCAGGTCGAGGTGCTGGAGGACGTTCTCGTTGCGCTCGAGCTGCTCGAGCCGACTCCCGGGGGTTGGTTCTCTGTGCCGGTGTCGAGCTGGCTCAGTCTCGTAGACAACCCGCGGCGCTACCTCGAGAATGAAGTTTCCGCCATCTTTTCGGATTCGGACGGTCGCCTCAAGCAACTTCTTACCCAACTCGGCGCCCTTGCCGGGGTTGAAAGCGCCTATCTCTCGGTTGACGCCACCGGTACCGTCGTCACACTCACCCTTCCTGACCTCGCGATTGGCGCGGAGCTCTTCGCTTACGGGAGCTTGGGCCTCGACCTGAAATCCTTCGAGTTCGAGGTCGAAGTTGCCG
Organism: Candidatus Binatia bacterium; assembly: GCA_028282445.1. Taxonomy (GTDB): domain Bacteria; phylum Desulfobacterota; class Binatia; order HRBIN30; family CADEER01; genus CADEER01. The sequence goes on from JANQHZ010000167.1 coordinate 10,180, forward strand.
CAGCCGCCCGCTGGAAAAATGTCGTCGGCGGCCAGGAGAGCGATTCGGTCGGGGCTGCGTTGCTGTTGCAGTACAAGCCTCAGGTCGGCGCCGACTTCTCGCTGGCCGGATCTCCAACGCTGTCCCTCGCCGCGGCACCGGGGCCGCAGCCGGCGGCATTCGAGCCGCTGCCGCTGTACCCGCCCCCCGACCCGATCGGTCCCTACTTGGCGCGCCTGGGAACGGAGATCCCGATTACGGTTCTCTCGGCGGTAGCCGTGCAGGCGCTCAATCGTTTCGTCATGCCTGCGACGGCCGATCCGAGCCCGGCCAGGCAGTTGGCCGGCAACATCTTCAAAGCCTTTGGTCTCGCGTCGCAGGTCGCACCGGACAAGCCCGTGCAGGTCAAGCCTCTGGCGGCGGCGTTCACCCACCCGATCGATTGGCTGCTGAGTCCGGACGTGCTGGGCGACGGCAAGGGCGGAATCGATCTGACCAATCTGGGCAAGATTCTCTACGCCATTCCGGGCGCCGGAATCACCGGGCCGGGCAATATCGAGCTCAAAGCGTTTTCATTTCAGTCTCAAAACAATGGCCTTCAGCTGATCAATCTGCCCTACGGCGTTTCGTTCAATGTGTACTCCGACGAGACCGACGGCGTCGGCATCGAAACTACGATCGACGAATCAATCCAGTCCGGCGCCGTCGAGGTCGCGATTACGCCTGGGATCTCTTTTGGGCACGGGGCCGGGGTGCATGTCGACGGTACGATCAGCCTCAGCTTCGCCCTCGGTGCGAGTGCGAACGGCAACGGCAACCAAGTCTCGATCGAGGCCGGCTACAACACAAAGGTCGCGCAAGGCTTCGACCTCACGTTGAGCGGGCAGATCGCCGATGGGAGTACTGTCGACAAATTTGGGCCCTACGACCTCGTACCGTTTACGGGACTCAACCAATTCTTGAACGGTGCCGGTGAGGCGGTGCTCAACCTGGTCGGCCAGAAGCTGTTTGACGAGCTCGCCAGCTACGAGGGTGCGCACCCGGACGTCGACTGGGTTAAGTTTGTCAAGACGATCCAGTCCTCTACGGGTCTGTCGTCATTCTCGAAGCTCGAGACCTTCATTCAGAACCTCATCGCGGACCCACTCGCGCCGTTCGAATCAGCGCAGGCGCCGTCCACAATGCGAACATTACAGAAGCTGCTGACCGGCGCACCGCTCGGCTTCGACGCGTCGACCTTCCCGGTCGACCACGGCGTCATTAGCTACAAACTGCCGATCGGCGGCACCGACGCCGCGATCACGGTCTCGGTCGGCAATCAATCGATGAACGGGACGGATAACGTATTCGGGCTCTGGATCGTTCCGACTCTAGAGGTCGAGTGGCTCGAGCTCAGCTTAGCCAGCGACGGCGCGCAAAGCGGAATCGGAGTCGTCCTGCCATCACCCCCCGCAACCGCGGCGTCTCCACCCACCGTTGAGTATGCGCTGCTACCCAAGGCTGCCGTCGATCTCAGTCGCTTCAGCGTGCCGGCTCTACCCGGCGCTCCCGTCCTACAGCTCACCCTTGACGGCCAGGTGCTGCCTACGCCAACGGTGGGGCAGTTCTCGCTTCAGGTCTATCCCGCCGGAGAAGGAAGTACACCGCAGACGCTGGTCGTCGACCTTCTCCCCACGCCACGACTGGCGTACGGAAATGGGCAGTCGGCAGCCAGCGTTGGCCCCTGGCTCGAACAGCTCGCGTTCGACTTGCTGATCCCGCTACTCGCAGACATCGCGCTCAGTCTCGCGGCTGTTCGCTCCTTCCTGAACAAAGATATCGTGGCGGGCGACGACAAGAGCTGTTTGGGGAGCATCCTCAGTACATGGGGGCTACTCGATCAGACCGGGAGCGGCGACAGTGCGGTGTACGCTCTTGCCGACCTACGGCAAGCTTTTCCCGTCAGTAGCCTGTCTGACGTCGAGGGGATCGTTTTTCGTCTACTCGCCGCACTCGCCGACGCGCTCGCCGGGCATCCGCTCATCCCGGGTGTCGACATCGAGATCGCAGAAAGGCAAAGCCCGGCAAACAAAGATCATACCTTCTACGGCCTCGAGCTGAGCCTCCCGGACATCGTCGTCTCGAAGAAGCCCGGCTCGCCGAAGTTGGTGCTACAGCTCGGCAAGTGGCTCGACGGCGAGACGGATGACAACTGGATCCATCAGTCCGATCCTGACTTCCCGAAAGAGGGAACGTCGCCAGGCGTCGCATTTTACTTGTTGCTCGTGGACGAGTCGGGGAGCAAGAGAAGCTACTCGTTCGGCCCGGGGGTCGAGCTGATCAGCGTTGGCCTCGACTTCGATGGCGCCGATGCTCAGCATCCCCTCGTCGACGTGAAGGGCTTCTCGGTTGGGTCTATCCAGCCGAGAGTCTACGGGAGCTTCTTCGATGACGGCGGCCAGCTCGAGTGGGCGCTCGGTGGCGCTCTCCTTTGCGACCAGATTGGTGTTCCTCTCGGGCCAGGCTTCGGCAACGCGAGCGGCGACAACGCCGTTGCCCAGAACATCCTGGCGTCCGGCAAGACGAATCAGCACGGCAAGGATCAGGGAGTGAATCCAGCGTTCTCAGCCTCTTTTGCCTACGTCTATGCTGACGGTGGACAGACGTCGACGGTTCCGGTGTTCCAGTTCTACGACCCGCAAGGAAATCCAACGGACAAGGTGTGGATTCCGATCCAGCGCGCCTTCGGCCCGATTCAATGCAGCCAGCTCGGTTTGGGATGGGAGGCGCAGCCGAAAATCGTGGACATCGGATTCGACGGCTCGGTGGAGCTGGCCGGGCTCGCCGTTGAGCTCGATCAGTTGATGATCGGAATACCGATCCGAACGCCGACCGATTTCGGAGCCTACCGGTTGGGCCTCCAAGGGCTCGAAATTACCTATCAAGGCGGGTCGGTCGATGTGAGTGCCGGCTTTCTGCACTTGGATTCCGGCTACTACGGTGAGGCGCGTATCCAAGTAGAGGACTTTTCGATCTCCGGACTTGGAGGTTACGACGTCCTTGCCCACCATCCGTCGCTCTTCATTTACGCTGCAGTGGAAGCGCCCCTGGGGGATCCGACGGGCACCGGAGCCTTCTTCGTGACCGGGGTTGCCGCGGGTTTCGGGTACAACCGCGGACTCAACCTACCCGATCCCGAGAACGTGGCAACCTATCCCTTCGTCGCCGCGGTGGAGAGCCCGGGCGACTACCCGCCGCCTCCTGACAACCCGTCAGGATACCAGGCGGCGATGAGTGAGCTTCTCACCAAGCTGGCCTCGGCGGTACCACCCCAGCTCGGCGAGAATTGGGTCGCGGCGGGCGTCAAGTGGACGTCCTTTGACCTCATCGATTCGTTTGCTCTACTGACGGTTGCATTCGGTACCGACTTCGAGATCGGACTACTCGGAGTCTCGACCATCGAGCTCCCCAAGTCGCTCAAGGATGACAACGACAAGGACAAGCTCAGTCCGATTATATTCTCGCAGCTCGAGATCGATGTAACCTATACGGAGAAGTCCGGGATTCTCAAAGCGGCCGCCGTCATCAATCCCGCTTCGTATGTCCTCGATCCGGACTGCCACTTGCAGGGCGGGTTCGCCTTCTACGCTTGGTTCAAGGATCAGCTTCCGGATCCGGCCAAGGATGGGGAGGCCGGCCAGTTCGTCATTACGCTAGGCGGCTACCATCCGGACTTCGTGGCGCCGTTTCGCCCGCCATACTACCCGAACGAGCCGCGGGTCGGCTTCAACTGGGCGGTAGGCGGCGGCGTCGACATCAAAGGAGGACTGTATTTTGCGCTGACGCCGGCCGCCGTAATGGCCGGAGGCAGCCTGGACCTGACCTTCCAGTCCGGTGCATTGAGGGCGTGGTTCGACGCGTACGCGGACTTCCTCATCATGTGGAAGCCGTTTCACTACGAAGCCGATATCGGAGTCAGTATCGGCGCCTCGTACCGCGTCGACGCGTTGTTCATTCATCATACTTTCACGATCGAGCTTGGCGCCAGCCTGGCCCTGTGGGGGCCGAAGTTCGGAGGTAAGGCGCACGTCAGTTGGTTCATCATTTCCTTCACGATTCATTTCGGCGACCAGAGCAGTCGTAACGCGCGCCCCCCGCTCGACTGGCAACAGTTCGCCGAATCGTTTCTTCCCGCGCACAAGAATGGCGGCGGGCAATCGGACTTGCTCTCGAGCGGGACCAATACGCTGGTTGCGACCAACGATGATGCCCCCTCGGTGATCACCGCCACCGTATCCAAGGGACTCATGTCGACCCCGAAGGTTGACGGTAAGCCCGTGTGGGTCATCAACCCGCAGGACTTCACCTTGGTTACGAACGCGATCATCCCCTCGACCGGTGTTTCGATAGCGGGCCACAACGTCACGCCCAGCTTCGCCCCCCGTACCGATTTCGGTGTGCGCCCCATGCAGCAGTTTGTTGGCGTGGAGTCCGGACACGAGATTTTGCTGTCGAAAGAGAACGCGCAAGGGCAATACGAGGAAAAGGACTGGGATTGGGTCAGCACGCACATCGTTCCGACGGTTACGCGGAAGAGCGCCCCGATGGCTCTGTGGGCGAACACCGCGGCGTCTGACAAGACCTTCGATGATGAGCAAACGATCCCGGACACGATGGGAGGCTTGTGCCTCGAGCCGAAGCCGGTTAACGCAGATGATTACAACCCGGTCGGCCCGTTTCCGAAGTCCCGACTTGCCTGGGATACGATCGACCCGTCCGCTGAGTTTGCGTGGGGAAAGCTCGAACCCTCTACGTCGCCGCAGTATCCGCCGCCCGGCGTCGCCGCAATCGACGAGCTAATGGCGACGGTTGCAGCGGAGTCGATCGTTGCGGGGCGGGCCGGTATTCTCGAGGCGTTGGTCGCCAATGGGGTCGCAGTGTCCACCGATGCCGACTTGGCGGTAATGGCGGCGACAGCTGATGAGTTTCTGCTGGCGTCTCCGTTGCTCGTCTCGCTCGGAAGCAAGCCCAACTTCAAGCCGACGCCCGGGAAGGAGGAGGGCTGATGGTCGCGAAGAAGCGCACCGCCGGCACGGCGTCCGGCAGCACGGTCGAGTTCATCGACGGATGGCCACCGCCACTCGAGGCCGGCAACTACAAGATCCAGGTCGATCAGAAGGTCTCCGTCGCTACCGAGTCGCTTTCCAGTGAGTTCAAGTTCAGCGTGGGCGCGCCGCGTTTCACGCTCGATCCGGCGCTGATTCACTCCTTTTTTCCGCCGGCCGCGCATCAAGCCAACTTTTCTGAGTACCTGCCTCAGGTCATCTTTACTCGTAAGACTCTTCCGTGGGAGCGAACGATCGACGGAAGCGCGTTGACGCGCCCACTCGACGGTTCGGGAGCCGGACCGCCTCTGATGCCGCCGTGGATGGGAGTGCTGTTATTCGACGAGGAGGATTCGCTGAACGGTGCGTCAGGGATTCCCAAGGTGGAATCGAAGACGGTCGGCGACTTGATCTCGCGTGCCCACGGCGGCTCGCGGCCCAAGGGTGTCTTCGGTCCGGAGATCGAGGTCGAGAACCTCGAGGCCGGCCAGCACCTTACCGACCAGTGCATGATCATTGAAGTGGGCTCCGAGCTCTTTCAGAGCATCGCGCCTTCGCTGGACGACCTTCCCTATCTGGCGCACTCGCGGAAGGTCGATCCAGCCCTGAAGACGTCTCCCGGCACTATCAATGACGACGGGTGGGTGTCGGTCGTGATCGGCAACCGTTTTCCCAGACCGGGTAAACCGGGCGGCAAGGCGGCGAAGAACACGGCGTTCCTTGTTTCACTCGAAGGCTTCTCGGAATATCTGAACGGCGGCAAGCCGATCACCGAGAAGACGACCTATCTCGCGTGCTTGGCCAGTTGGACATTCAACGACATTGGTACCAACGCGAGTTTCGATCAACTCATGACTGGGCTCAGGAAGGAGCTCGAGACTCAAGAGTACGACGGCAAGCTGAGCGGTAGGTTGGGCTTGCTGCCGACCCAGCCCCCGGCGACCACCGGGCCGGAGCATGCCGTGCAGCAGGGCTTGCTGCAGGGATTCACCGCGATCAACCACGTCACGCGACAGGGAGAGAAGACCGTCTCCTGGAATAGAGGCCCGTTGGTCCCGCTCCAACTCGCGCCGCCAGATCAGCCGCCTCTCTACAACTCTTCCGACGGCGCGCTACGCTACGATCCAGCCTCAGGGCTCTTCGACGTCTCTTACGCCGCGGCTTGGCAACTCGGCCGCCTGCTCGGTCTCAACAACAAGAAGTTCTCGACCGCTCTACTGAATTGGCGGCGCGCAACTCACCAGTCGACGGCGGCTGCGTTGACACGCCACCTCTGCCATCGGCAGCTCAGTGGGCTACTTGATTCAGACGGCGACATACTCGACGAACAGTACCTGAAGAACGGCCTGCTCGGCTTCCTTGCGACGCGAATGCTAGAAACGCTCGCACCCGCCGACGCATCGAAGCCAGGTGTGCTTGGCAAGCTGGGGGACCCGTCGGGGGTGCGGGAGCGTGGCCTCGACGATGATCGACTTCGCGACATCGTAGAGGGCAGCGATGATCCAGCGCGCGACCTGCTCGAATGGTTGCAACAACGGAAACGGGACTAGAGCGATGGCGAGTTGGCAGCCGACGAAGAACCACCTTCCTGGCCTGAAGCGCTTCCTGTCGGAGCCCGAGCACATTCGCGGGTTGCTGAACGAGGATCAGCCCGTTCCCGACGACATTGCCGGTTGGTTGGCCCGGTTGCGGCTCCTCTACGGCGTTCCCTTCAACTACCTCGTGCCCGACGAGAAGATGTTGCCACAGGAATCAATCCGGTTCTTCTCTCTGGATCCGAATTGGTTGGAGGCGTTGCTGGACGGCGCTCTGAGTATTGGTCGCAACACCTCCAAGGATGCTGCGCACGACGAGGCAGTCAAAGAGATCGTGCACGAAGCCGCCGCTAGGGCGGTAGGTGAAATCCGGCCGAGATTCGGTCAGGAGCCCCCGGCGACCGATTCCTCGACAGTGTATTCCGGGTTTCTACTTCGATCCGCTGTTGTGTCCGGCTGGCCGGGTCTCGAAGTGGAGGCTTACGCCGCCAATTCGCCGGAAAGCCTGCCGATCTGCCGTTTCGAGCGTCTGTCTCGCGACGTCATGCTTTGCATCTTTAGCGGGTTGTTCGAGAAACTGTACCTCCACGAACCATCCGAGGGCATCCAGTTCGGGGCTTTGTACGAACCTACGAATCCGGCCGACACTCGATACCAGATGGACCAACTCCGCGGTCTCGGGGTTCCAGGCGGGGGGATCGCCTCTAAGCCCGCAGGTGAACCGGTCGCTCAGAAGAATCCGACGGTAACGGTTCCCCTGCGCGCGACTCAGGGAAACGGGAACATGCGCGTGATTGAGGCGGCAAAATTCGCCGAAGGAACGACCAAGGCATCTGGCGGGCTGCCTTATTTTCTCGGTCCCGGTGCCCCGAGCCCCCTGACGATCTCGCAGTTCTCGGTTGAGATGGTGAAGAGCCCACAACGTCAAGAATTCGTCGACACGACGACCGCCGCCGGGGTACCCACCCTGCACCCACCAAACCGAAAGCTACCGTCGGTCAAGCGGGCTCGAGCCAAGAATCAGCGTGACCTTTTCGGGAAGGGTGATTGATGATGCGACCTTCCAAGCAGCGGGCGGATGTGAGCCTCAAGGGGCCGTTTGTTCTCGTACCGGTCGCGGTGCGAGCGCTTCCCGTCGACAAGGACGGCAACTACAACAAGGATGGGCAGCCGCATTGGGCAAACCTGACGCCGGATTGGGGCCTTCCGAACAGCAGTGCTCACTTCGTACTCGGGAAGGACATCACGCCGGACTTCTTCAGCGACTCGAAGGGGAAACCGTACCCCGGGATGCATCTACACTGGGCGTTGCCCGATGGTTTGACCCACGGCACGTCGCCGCAAGCTTCGGCCACGTTGTCGGAATCCGGGGGGGTGGCTAGTGTTTCTGTCGAGAACGGCTCATGGGGGTTCACGGCTCCCCCCCAGGTCACCTTTGTCGGAGGCGGCGGCAGCGGGGCCACCGCCTCTGCGGTTCTGTCAAATGGCGTGATCACGTCGATCAAGGTCGAGGACCCCGGCAAGGGGTACACGAGTCCCCCGGCCGTGTCGCTCGGTGGCCCTCACTATCCGCTCGTGCCGAATCGGTGGTTTGTGGGGCGCATCTTCGCCGACAACACGACCCAGAAAATCCAAGTCACGGCTTGGGTTGTCCAGAGCGATGTGATTGCAACCGAGCAGCAGTCCGACGAAAACCGCCCTTCGAGTGCCTGGCCCGCGGGCCACGGCGAGTGGCTGACCACGACGAAGTACATCGGGGCGTACACGCCGTACTCAAAATGGAGTGGGGACTCAGGGAACGACCAGCTCTTCCTCACGGCGATTGGTCCCGGTGATCCGGCCTTTGCCGCATTTACCGGCTCTTGCCAGAACGTTTTCGCCTTCAATGATGACTTTTCGGACAACCCCCACTTGCTCAATCCGGCGAACCAAATCGGTCTGACCTATCTCGTGGCTGGGTGGTATTCGAACCCAGAGGCCGACCCGCTCTATGCCTGTGAAGACGCTACTTCGTGGACACAGCGTATGAGCGAGCTGAACTGGCAGGTTACACCTCCCTACCCTGTTGGTGGAGCCGACTCGACCACCAATTCGTTCACGATCTCCAACTTCGGAAACTTGAAAGCGCGATTCCCTGTCGGAGGCAACCTCGAAATCGTCGGCAGCACCAGCTACGACGGTTCGTACACAGTCAAGGGTACTACCTACAAGAAGCCCGACTTCACGTTAGCCGTCGATGCGAATGTCCCGAAAGGTGTCGCCGACGGCTATGTTGTGCCTTACGGGACGGTTCTTCCGAAAAAGACACTCTGTCACGGTATGGTCTATGGGGCGCCATGGCTCGGTACCGACAAGACGGTGCCGCCGCAGGTTCCAGCCTCCGGAGACCTAGATCTGGCGATCGGCAACACCTCCGCAGAGGCGTTGGCGGCTATCGTGGCTTCAAAGATGGGGGGCGTCGATTCCCCCCTGGTCATTACGGGTGTGAATCAGACGACCCGGACTTTCACGACCGCCAGCCCGACGAACAAGAGCAATCTCTATCCGGACGGGACTGGAATCTACGTCAGTGGAAGCCCGGGCAACGATGGCTCATACACCATCAAGAGTACGGCCTACGAACCGGGAACGCTCACCATCGTCGTGGATCAGGCGATCCCAGACGCGATCGCGGGCGGCCAGGTTAGCTCCTTGCCTATGGCGCGTGTCTTGGAGGCGCTCCAGTACCATCTTCTTTCCGACCTCGACCCACCAGACGCCATCGTCAATTTCGAACAGGCGCTGCACAACCGGTGTTTCCAACGACGCCCGGGCGGCCTGACGTGGGGGATCCAGGAAGATCCGAGGCCGGACGCGCGAGTGTCGTACGAAATCTGTGCAGTCGATCAGGCCGCCCGGAGTTTCACGGTCAAGAGCGATACGGATCCATCCGCCCAGTTTCCAGAATCATCTTTGATCCAAGTGGCACACAGCCTTGCCAACGACGGGAACTATACCGTCGAGAGCGTGAGCTACACGAAACCCAGCTTGACGATCGTTGTGGGAGAGACGATACCGGACGCCAGCCCTGCTGGGTCGATCGTACGAACCGTGCCGCCGCTCGGCATGCTCCTGTCTGAGCTGAACAATCAGCAGCACGTTTGCGACGAGCTGTCGCGTCAAATCGAATCAGTCCAGCGCGAAACATACTTCGCTTGGTACAAGAGGACCGTGGTCGAGCAGTTGAAGCTATCGGGTGGCGGGCCGACGTCACAGCACGGGCCTGCCAAGATCAAGATGCGGAAGCTCAACGAGCTGATCGACGCGCTGCTAAAGGAGCTGGAGAGCCTGACCGAATTGTATGCCACATCGACTGGCAATCTTCTCAACTCGGCCGATGCGATCCGAGCGGAACTCGAGGGAGCAGGCCTCGTGCTCGTTTCATCACCGATGCCGCGGTTCTGGCAACCTGCGGATCCCGTCCTGCTTGCCGCAGGCGATGCGATCGGTCGCTCGTACAAGCACGGCGAGGATGGTCGGCTCTCCCCGGGAGACGATCTCGTTTGTCGAGTGTCGGGTGAGACCATTACGACCCTCACCGTCACACCGCCCGGCGCCGACTCGCCGGTCGCGGTGGAGCAAGCGTTACTGCAGAAGTACTTCGATCCACCATTGCCCGACGGCGCTACGATTCCGACCGATATTGTTCCGCTATTGATCGAGGCTGTGCTGCTGGACCCGTTGATGGATACGGTCCTCGCCTACGCGGCGTACTCCCAAACGAGCGTGAGCAACCCCGACTATGCTGCGCTCGAAAAGACGATCGAGAACATTCAAACCGGTGCCTATCAGCTGCATACCGCCGCTTCGTATCGCATTCCAGCTTGGGTCGTCGAGCGAACTGCGGCTGAGGGCGGACTTAGTGGTGGCCGAATCCCTTCGAAACTGGCCGTTTCGACGTGGGCCTGGCCCTGGAACCCCCTCTATCTCGGTTGGGAAGTCAGTTGGTATCCGTCGTACTCGCAGGGCGACGAGTCGAAGCCAGCCTGGGGGTTGTTCGCCGATTGGCAGCTCTTGCCGGAAGAGGGCGCAATCAGCGAGGTCGACTACACGTGGACTTCTGCTTCCAGTCCGACGGTGAACCCATCGGTCGCCTATCGGGGAGCGATCGTGGTGACTCCGAATGCGATCGTCAACTTCGCCGAGCGGCTGAGAAAGTACGCCAAACCCCTGCCGGATACGAGCCCCTATAAGGTGATGCTCGAGAAGGCCGCATCGACGGTTGCGGATCTTCCGGTTCTGTCTCAGGGCCTCAGTGGGCTCACTTCTGAGCTCATGCTTCGCCAGCAAGTGCTGCAGCTTCCTCTGATTTCCTACGGAGAGGCGAAGTGGAGTGACGACGAGTATCGCGACAAGGTCGCCAACAGCATTGGGAACGCAGACGCCGTGGCACCGCTGACTCTCAAAGGTGCCTACTTTCCGATTCGTGCGGGTCACTTCGAAATCGATGCTCTTTGGAACATTGACGGCTTCGGGCAGATACAGCGAGTGGGCCTGGCCGAGAAGAAGCTGATTCTCTCCCAGGGGGTGCAGACGCCAAAGCACCCATCCGTCGCCCAATTGCCTCCCAGGATTTCCCAGCCGTCGCGGCTGTCATTTCGCCTCATGTCGGGCTCAGACACGACCGGCACCGTCGAGACGAACACGGAGTCGGATACGAGCCCAATCTGTGGCTGGGTTCTCCCAAACCACCTCGACAACAGCCTCATGGTTTACGATCCGGATGGGGAGGCACTCGGAGAGCTGGAGACGCTCAGTGGCCGCTTCGGCCCTTCGGGAAGTGACGTTCGCTGGGTCGGGGTTCCCGGGCAGCCGGCGACGGTCGGTGGCGTGCCGGACTTTGGCGCCAAGCATCCCCATCTGGCGGGGTTTCTCAACGCATTGATCGATCTTGGCGCAAGGGGCCAGGATGCCCTGCGTGATTTGATTCCGGTGATTGACGAAACGCTCTGGACCGTCGACCCACTGGGGGCAAGGAACGACCAGTCGCTGTCGGTGTTGGTAGGCCGCCCACTCGCGCTCGTGCGCGCTCGCCTCGAGCTGCAGCTCGAGGGCCGACCGGCCTGGCGCCAAGACTGGGAAGCAACCGAAGCTACGCTTGCCTCGCTCCCGGCGCTCGACTTCACGGATTCCGGCTTTACGAAGATTCCCTTTCCGGTCCGACTCGGCGACATTCGCGACACTCGCGACGGTCTCATCGGCTACTTCGTCGACGACGGAGAGGCCACCTATTACAAGTTCTACGCCGTACACGGTGCAGAGCAGGGCACCGCCGCGAGCGCGGAGAAGTCGAGCTACCTTCAGTACAAGCACTTGATCGATCTCGAGCCTGCGTACGACAACTTCGAGATGCAGAATGGGGAAGTCGTTCGTCAGCCGAGTGCAAAAGCGGTGTTCATCACGATGCTGGTTGATCCTCGGGCGTGCGTTCACGCCACCAGCGGCATTCTCCCAGTGAAGACGATCGAGGTTCCACCGAGTCTCGTTGCAAGGGCACTGGCCGCGATTGACGTGACTTTCCTGACCGGTCCCGTACTGAGCCGAGCCGACCAGATCAGTCTACCGCTGCCTGCGTTTCAGAAGGGCCAATGGTCGTGGATCGACCAGCCCGGGGTCACGGTGTGGGAGAACAAAGACAAGATCGGTCCAGTTAGTGACCGCGCGTCACTGACCTCGACCCCGTATCGTGTCTACGAAGGGTGGCTAAAACTCAGCGATGCTTTCGGGGCTCCGAAGAAGAATCCGAACGATCGATAATGTCAATGAACGCTTGCGGGCACCCGAAGGGCCCGTACGAGTGAGGTGACCATGACGAATAGTAGCGACCGAGCAGAAGGCCGGGTTGGTGTTGCCGGAAGGAGGCACGCGCTGAAGTACGTGCTCTACAACCCCACGTATCGAGGCAACTTCGTTTACGTAACGACCGATGCGAAGGTGAACAAGATCCACAACGAGCTGACGCTATCGATCACCAACACAAGCAACAAAGACATCACGTTGGAGAACACAGCGGGCATCGATGACGCGAGCCAAGTCCCTCCGATATCAGCCCGGCGTGGTGTTCCAGGGTTCGCCTGCATTTACGCCTACTTCGTCTGGGCCAAGAATTCCGACTCGAGCACGACCAACGCACTCTGCACTCTCGAGAGCGCTACCAAGATAATTCCGTCGCCCGGCCCCAATAATCACGACTGGATGTGCTTAACTCCGCAGCCCGACCCTGAAATCGGAACCTATTGGGTGCTCAGCCCAAAGAAGAATAATAAAGTCATACTGAAAGCCCGCCAACAGGTTGCCTTCGTGCTTTCCAACATCGTTTCGGAGGTGCAGCCAGGCGATCCGTTCCTCTACATCAAGGCGAACATTCCCCGTCAGCCAAAAAGGACCTGGACGCCGACCCATACCACGACGGTGCCCCCCGATGTTTCGATCGAGAGCTTCGAGGCCAAAGGCGGCCTACAAATCGACTACGGCGCGTCGGTGGCACTTTACTGGAATACCCGCAGTGCGAGCTACTGCACGGTGAACAACACACAGACCGCGGCCCAGATGCCCAAGACTGGGTCAGGCTATACGGTGACCCCATTTGTCAGCGCCAATAGCGGCTCGACCTTTGTACTGGTTGCTTTTGACCAAGACTCAGGCTTCTCCTCGAAGCCGTGGCCGCTGCAGTTCACGCTCAATCCGGTCAGCGTGGGTCCTCTGACGGCTACCCCGAGTACCTGCAAGCCGGGAGATACCGTGCAACTGTCTTGGACCGGGCTGCGCTCCGCCAAATCTGCCGAGATAGACGGTGGTGAGAGCCCCATTCCAGTCAATCCCAGTCAGCCCAGTGGCACCACGACAGTGAAACCGTCAAAGACGACCACCTACGTTCTCTCGGCAACCGGGGCCTTGAGCCACCATCCACCGGCAACATCGAAGGCAACTGTGACCGTGTCCTGAGCTTCACGCCTGGGGGATCAAAGCCACCACAGCGTCGCGCCACGCTTGTCAGAGTCACTTGACATTCGTGGATATCCGGGGGCAGTGCGACGGAACAGCGCGGGCGAGCCGCGATAAGCTCTGTTGACCTTACCGCTGGATCGGTCACCATGACGAGCAATCTGCTCGTCGTTACGTTCGGCGCATCGAAGTTCTTCCCTTCGACGGAACAGGACTCCACTATGAGACCGGTCCAGAACTGCCTCGGTGGCGTTGTCGTCACCGGTGAAGGCGAAAAGGCCAAGCTCGAAAGCGTTGTCACCCGACGCAATGAGTTCGTCGGTTTCCTCATCCTTGGGGAAAAGACCAAGCTCAGAAGCTGCGTCGCCGTTGCCAACGGTTTCGGAGGTTCTCCCGGCGACGGGTTCCTGTTCGACGGCGGCGCCATTAAGGCCGACAGCTGCTACGCCGCCGCCAACGAGGACGATGGGTTCTCACTCGAGTTCGGCGCCATCAAGACCGCGGTGTCGAACAGCTTCGCGGTCGGCAATCTCGACGACGGCTACGACCTGCGATGACCCGACCGCGACCGGTGGCGTCGTCATCAATGGGCCGGGCATCAGGCTCGAGAACGTTGCGATCGTCAATCGCGGTTCTGGGGTCCACGTTACGACGATGGGCGAGAAAGCAACACTCGGAGAAATTGGGGACACCAATTAAGGACGCAAGTTTCTGATCCGACTACAGAATCGAACCAAAATAGGTGCCTGTCACCAACTTCTACAGATTTCTCCCGTATCGACTACGTCCAGCATGCAATCTCCGCGCTGCTGGGATATGCGCGGTTGCTGGAGGATGCGCCAGGTGCCGGCTGACAAAGCGAAAGAAGGTCCAGGCACGGTCGACGGAGCCGAATGGGAAGCTCCGAGGATCAGGCGACGCCCGCCGCTGCCAATCTCGGTCGTCGTCGTAACGCACCGCAAACCACGAGTTCTCCCCAACACCCTCAAGTCGTACCGAGCGGGCGGCCTACTCGATGCCGTGAGCCAGATCAGGGTCTACGGGAACGATACGACCCCTGAAGATGAGGCAACCTGTGCAAGCATTCCAGTGACCTTCGTTCCCCGCGGAGACGATTCCGTTGCGAAAGCTCAGAAACAGGCCGCCTCAGAGGCCACATCAGAGTACATTCTGTTCCTCGAGGACGACTTCGTCCTGCTGTCCAGCCCCGAGAATGCACGGACGGTCCTGGAGGATTCCCTGGCGGTTCTGGAATCCGAGCCCGGTGTCCAGACGGTGCGCCTACGGCATCGAGAGCGCCCTGGATTCCCACTCCATCCTGCGTGGTTCGCAGGCCAGGAAGATGAATCGAGCCACAAGAAGTCCGTGCATCTCCTGAACTGCGTCCACTGGTACGACGATCCACCCGCTAACGTACGCTGCATCGAGGAGTGCACGACTCCTGGACTCGCTCACCAGTGGTACAAGACTGGGCATCGATTCGCGGTTTACACCAACAATCCCTGCCTCTACCGCAGGCAGTGGTGGATTGACTACATCCTTCCCCACAACCGTGGTCCCGCCGCACGCAACGAAGACAAGATGCGGCGTCCTTGGCTGACGATGGATCAATTTGTCGTCGCCCAGGGACCGGGGTTGTTCTGCCACTGGGACTTCATGCGGTACGAGGGGCATTCGATGGACGCCGTCCGCTTCCTCAACGTCGATAAACCGGTCGAAGCCTACCTGCGGGATGGCTAGGCTGTTCCGCAACTTCCCACGCGCAACAAATCGGCGGCTCTAGTCCCGGGACGGCCGATCGCGCTTCGGAACGGGCTGATGTAGGTGTCCTTGGTCGGTAGCGCGCCAAGGGATCGCCTGTGTGGCTCTGCTCGGAGGATCTGGTCGGAAGATTGTGCGGCTTTGGAGAGGGGTGTTAACCTCCGCGCCGGGGACTCCTATGCGCGGCTACTTGATCATTGTGATGTTCGTGGCCGGATTTCCACTCGCCGCTATCGCGGGCGTGGACCCGTGCCAGGATCGGACGTTTCCCAGCACGTTCGCCCTGATCGAGGAGGCGATCTTCGCCAATCGCGGCTGCACGAACGACATTTGCCACGGAGTGGCGGCTGCGGGCGGCCTCGATTTGCGAGCTGGGACTGCCTACGACAGCCTGATCGACGTGCCGGCGGAGACGGTGGCGAACCGTCGCCTCGTGGTGCCGGGGCAAGCCGCGGAGAGTTTGCTGTGGCGCAACCTGGCCGCCAAGACCGCCCCTGAGTCGTGGGAGGCCGACCTTCGCCCGATGCCGTTGGATCCCCTGCTCGCGCTGTCGTTCGATGAGCTCGAAGCGGTTCGCCTGTGGATCGAGAGGGGCGCGCCCAGGGAAGGAACGGTTTCCGGGACGGACGAGCTGCTCGATGCCTGCTTGCCGCCCCCCGGGATCCTCGACATCAATCCGCTGCCGCCACCCCCGGCCGGCGCCGGATTGCAGATGAAGCTTCCGCGCTGGCGGCTGCCGGCGCACAGCGAGCGCGAGGTTTGTTTCGCGGTCTACTACGACGTGACCGATCAGGTTCCCGAGATCTACCGAGGCCGCGACGGCACGACCTTTCGCTACTCGTTTCACGAGACTCGACAGAACCCGATCAGCCACCACATGACGCCGCTGCTGTATCGCGGTCGCGCCGCAATCGACGACGAAGCTTGGGGTGGCTGGCGCTGTCTGGAGGGCTCCGCTGCCGGCAGCGTATGTGATCCGACCGAGGCCGACGCGTGCGGCGCCGGCGTATGCACGACGCCGCTGGAGCAGGTGTCGGGTTGTGTCGGCTACGGCCCGGGCGACGAGTTCATCACGGCCGCGAATCCGGGGGTCGCCGTAACGCAAGAGACCGCCGGCGAGTTCCCGGTGCCGGATGGAGTGTTCCACGAGCTGCCCTTGCAGGGCGTGCTGCTGTGGACCTCGCATGCCTTCAACCTCACCGACGCGGAAGGCGTCGTCGAAGGCTGGCTCAACTTCGATTTCGTCGAAGTCGGCCCGGGCGACGTCGAAGCGCAGAGCTTCTCCGCACTCGAGGAGGTGTTCTCGATGTCGGTGCCGCCGTTCTCCGCACAGGAGCTCTGTCGGATTTACGAGTTCGAGGAGAACGCGCACGTCTTCGAGTGGAGCTCGCACCGACACAAGCGCGCGAAACGCTGGCGCACGTACATGGGCGCGTTTCGCTGTGACGGCGGACCTGCGAACGGCGAACCCTGTTCACCCCTGGGGTACGACTTCTCCAGCCCGGACGTCTGTAAGGGTGCTTCCTGCATCGGTTTCGTACCCGCCCATGTCGGCGACTGCGATGGAAGTGGAGATGTCGGTATCGCCGAGCTGGCGACCAGCGTCGGAATTGCCTTGGGCGAGTTACCGATCGGAGCGTGCTCGACCGCAGACGGCAATCGCGACAACCGCATCACGGTAGCCGAGCTCGTCACCAGCGTGGGCGCGGCGTTGAACGGCGTGCCGGAACCGCAGCAGCTCGACCCGGAAGAAAGCCTCTTCTACACCAGCCTGCTCTACGACGACCCGCTCGTCCTGCGGCCGCAAGAGCCGGCGGTCTTCCGCGGCACGCCGGCGCACCGGTCCGTCACGTACTGCGCTCTCTACGACAACGGCTTCGCTGACCCGAGCGAAGTGAAACGCAAAAGCACTTCGGTCGTACCCTGGCGGGGATTTCCCGGCGGTCCTTGCGCGGTGCCCTCGCATTGTACCGAGGGCAATGTCGGCGCGCCGTGCGCCGGAGACGACGACGCGACGCGCGATAGCTCCTGCGACACCAGCCCAGTAGCGGGAGACGGACGCTGCGACGCATGCGAGCTGCTCGGCGGTGTCACCACCGACGACGAGATGTTCCTCTTCATGGGCCGCTACTACATTCCCTCCGAATAGCCCCGGCAACTTCCGCGAGCTGCAGAGCGTCATCGAAGGCGCGGGCATTAGGGCCAAGGACGGGCGGTCGTCCTTCCAACTTGCCGAGCGAAATCGCTCGCCGATCTCTCGTAGTAGTGCCTCCCACGAGATCTCGTCGCAGGCCACGCAATCCCGTGATTCACCCCGGCGGAGAACGCCGCCGCGCCCCGCCCGGAGAAGAATTCTCCCAGCTGGGCACCTGGCACACACATTGCTCGAGCAATGGATCATCCCAAACCCTAGCCATGGAGGAGATCACGATGAAGAAGACCAACGCTCTCGGAGTGAGCGCACTGCTATCGCTGACCATCACCCTGTCCGCCGCGATCGCGGCTCTCCCTAATCCCGGAGTAGAGATCGAGAGGGGACGCACCGCACTGGTGGTAACCGATCCGCAGAACGACTTTCTGAGCCCCGACGGCGTGACCTGGGGAGTCGTCGGAAAGAACGTCCAAGCCAACAACACCGTCGAGAACATCGAAGCGCTCCTCAAGACGGCGAAGGCGCAGGATATGCCCGTGTTCATTTCCCCGCACTACTACTACCCGCACGACCACAGCTGGAAGTTCGAGGGCGCTCTCGAAGCACTGATGCACAAGATTGGGATGTTCGACCGCAAGAGCGCTCTCAGCGTAGACGGATTCGAGGGCTCCGGAGCGGATTGGCTCGAGCGCTACAAACCGTACATCAACGACGGAAAGACGATCGTGACGAGTCCCCACAAGGTCTACGGACCCGAAACCAACGACCTCGTGCTGCAGCTTCGCAAGCGGGGCATCGACCAAGTCATCCTCGCGGGCATGTCAGCCAACCTCTGCACCGAGTCGCACATGCGCGAGCTGGTCGAGCAGGGATTCGAGGTGGCTGTCGTCAAGGATGCGACCGCAGCCGCGCAGGTCGATGAAGGCGACGGCTACGCAGCGGCCGTGACCAACTTCCGCTTCATTGCGAGCACCGTGTGGACGACCGAAGAAGCAGTGAAGGCAATGAAGAGCTACTAGGCTTGCGAGACGGCGCTTGGACTCATGGTCCTGACGGCGTTGGGGCTCTTCGGGATCGTTCGTCGTAGAGCGTCTTCCCGGAGCTGACATTGCCGCGCCAAGCCTGCGAGGGTGCGAGCAGGTTCAGAACGGCAACTGCTCTGCTTGCAACTCGCGCAACTCGTTGAACATCGCGACGCACGCCGACTCGTCGCGCGGTGATGTGGGATCCTCCACCAGGGCCTCGAGGGCCGGTTGAGGGTCACCGGTGAGAGCGGCTCGAACGATCTTGTCCTGCAGGGGCAGTTGTACCGCGATATGGCCAGCGACCGGTTCGGCAATCGGCGGCATCGTGTCGGGATGCATGCCGTCGCCATCGACCTCGGCCCCTACTTCGACGATGGCACCTTCGGCAACGTTCGGCAGGTAGCCGCGATTCGGCACGTTAACCGCTACGATCCGCTGCCGCTCGCCCGACCAGATCGAGGCGATGATCGGCACCACCTCTTCGAGGCTGTGCCCCATGCGCTGCAGCGGCAGCGGTAGCTTGGTGTTTGCGACCCACACGGTCAGCCGTTCGATGACCTTATCGATCCGGGCGAACTGATCTACGTGGTCCGGATGGTGGCCGCCGACTTCGCGCGCGAACGGGAGGTACTCACCGATGTGGCTGTCGACGGAGCATGGCACGAGATCGTGCTCGCGAAGCATATGCGCTACCAGCGGCGAGTAGAGTTGATCGGAAAGCATGGCCAGCACGGGCCGGGGCTCGCTCGCCCTGGCGAGCCGGGTAAGCAAGGGGCCGAAATCGAAGAACTTCGTGTGGAACAGCCTCTTGACCCGCGCTAGCAGGTCCTCTCCCGTCTCTCGATCGATCATCTCCGTGAAGAAGGTGAAATGGTTGATCCCCGAGGCTTTCGCTGCGATCCGAGACGGTGGGATTCGCAGCAAGCGGCCAAGTCGAACGATACCGATCGGCATCTCGTGACACATGCCGACATTGCGAACCTTCGAGCCCTGGTTGATGGCGAGCGTCACCCGGCTCATCGGATTCGAGAGGTTGATGAGGAAGGCATCCGGACAGTACTTCTCGATGTCGGCGCAAATGCTCAGCGTGTTCTTAATGCTGCGCAGCGAGTGAAAGACGGCGCCCGGCCCGCCGTTCTCGCCGTTGACCTGCGTGGCGCCGTAACGCAGCGGGATCTCGTAGTCCTGACGCCAGTAGGGAAACCGACCGTGCTCGGCGCTCGCGATGACGAAATCGGCGACGGTCAGCGCTTCGGCCGGGTCGGTGGATTGTTCGAGGACGACCGGGTCGTCGTTCGCAGCATTGAGCTTGGCTGCGAACCGGTACGCTCGCTGCAGTCGAGGCTCGGAGATGTCGTGCAAAACCAGCCGACTGCCGGCAAGCGCCCGCGTGTGAATGACATCGTTGACCATCGTCGGGCCAAACGACAGCCCGCCCGCGCCCACTAGGGTGATCTTCGGTTCGCTCACGATGGACCAAGGATTGCCCAGCGACTGGGAGGAACGCAACTGAGAAGCGAACCTCGGCGCGCAACGATCTCCATTCTCGTTGCGACCACGGTGGATTCGTCCTGCGAGAGCCGGTGCACCTTACAAGCAATTCTCGGGGGCAAAAAACGCAACGTAAGTGCCGAGCTCCAACGCCAGGGCACTATGAACTGAAGCAATTCAAGGGGTTGCCATGGTCGACCCCAATTGGACCCAATTGGACCCGACCCGGGCCAATTGGGGTCCCGGTGCCGATTTCACCCTGAAATGGTGAGCCTACTCCGGCGCGGTTTGCTGGTGAATATGGGCAGATGATATGGGTTAACCATATGAAGACGACGATCGAGCTCGACGACCGCATCCTGGCGCGGGCCAAACGGTTCGCAGCGCAGCAGGGCACGACCCTGCGCGCGGTCGTCGAGGACGCACTGCGGGCGCGCCTCGCGCCGAGGCCCAAGAGTCCGGAAAGATATCGCTTCGCGCCCCCCACGGTCCGCGGCAGCGAGCAACCCGCCGTCGACGTTGCCGATCGAAATGCCCTCTACGATCTCCTCGACGAGCCGCAGTGATTGCCGTCGATACCAACATACTGGTGTACGCGCACCGCGAAGAGATGCCGGCCCACCGGAGCGCGACCGAGCGATTGCGTCAGCTGGTCGAGGGCTACGTCCCCTGGTCGCTTCCGATCTTCTGTATCGGAGAGTTCGTTCGGATAGTGACACACCCACGGGTATTCCAACCGCCGAGCAACCTCGACCAAGCATTGGGATTCGTCGAGCACGTCCTCGGCAGTCCCGCCGCGCGACTCCTGACCCCGGGGCCCGAGTTTCCCGAACGCTTCGCCGAGACTTGTCGCGACGCCAACGCTCGAGGCAATCTGGTCTTCGACGCTCAGATCGCCGCCACATGCGTCGAACACGGCGTGCGCGAGATCCTTTCGGAGGATCGGGATTTCGCCCGTTTTCGCGACGTGGAAGTCGTCCGACTCGAATGAGCCGACGCGCCTAGGAGGAAGCGGCGCCCCGCCGTCCTGTCGCGGATTGCAACTTCGGCTTCGGAGGGATTTAGAGTTCTCTCAGGGGTCGACTTTCCGTGCCCCCTCCAGAGCGAGAAGGAGACGTCATGGGTTCGAGGGATTCGCGCACGACCAGCGGACGCGGCAGGCTGTTCGAAGGTGTCCTGGACACGATCGGCGACACGCCGTGCATCCGAATCAACCACTTGGCACCGGACGGCGTTCGCATCTACGTGAAAGCCGAGTTCTTCAACCCCGCCGCGTCGGTCAAGGATCGTCTGGCGGTCAGCATCATCGAGGAGGCCGAACGCCGCGGCGATCTCGCGCCCGGCCAAACGGTGGTCGAGGCGACCAGCGGTAACACCGGTATCGGTCTCGCCATGGTCTGCGCCGCCAAAGGCTACCCGCTCGTGGTCACGATGGCCGACAGCTTTTCCATCGAACGCCGCAAGCTCATGCGCTTCCTCGGCGCCAAGGTCGTGCTGACCCCGCGCGCCGAGAAGGGCTTCGGGATGTACCGCAAGGCCGTCGAGCTGGCCGAGGCCAACGGCTGGTTTCTGGCGCGGCAGTTCGAAACCGACGCCAACGCACAGATCCACGAGAACACCACGGCGCGCGAGATCCTCGCCGATTTCGAGGGCGAGCGGCTGGACTATTGGATCACCGGCTACGGCACCGGCGGGACCGTAACCGGCGTCGCCCGCGTCCTGCGCAAGGAGCGCCCCGAGACGAAGATCATCCTCAGCGAGCCGGCCAACGCCCAGATCGTCGGCAGCGGCATCGCCCAGGAGCGCGGTCCGGACAACGCCCCGGCGGTCAGCCACTCGGCGTTCGAGCCGCACCCGATCCAGGGCTGGACGCCGGACTTCATTCCCCACGTCCTGCAGGAGGCGATCGACAACCAGTACTACGACGAGCTGATCCCGGTTGCGGGTTCGGTGGGCATCGAGTGGTCGCAGAAGCTCGCCCAGAAGGAAGGCATCCTGACCGGGGTTTCGGGCGGATCGACCTTCGCCATCGCGATGCAGATCGCCGACAAGGCCGAGCCCGGCTCGGTCATCCTGTGCATGCTGCCCGATACCGGCGAACGCTACCTTTCCTCGCCGCTCTTCGAGGGGATCCCGGACGGGATGACCGAAGAGGAAGAGGCCCTGTCGCACTCGACCCCGGGCTACCAGATCTAGCGGACGGTTGGGAATGTAGGCCGGGCGGCAAACGGCAGCTGGGCCCCTGCCCCGGAAATGAGGGTCTCGATTTTCGAGTCACTCCGTTTTCGATGCAGGCTTTCGAAGCAGGCTAAGGCTTGGGGCTCGGGCGGAGGCTGAGGATGGTGGTCGCGCGGAGCGCGACGGCTATTGCTGTGACCGCGGGATCGACCTTCCGCTTGACCTTCTCCGGCATCGGCAGCATAGTCATCCGCTAATCGTGATATGAGGATGATAGAGCCACCGGTGAACCTTTCCCGCTACGTCGATACGCTGAGCCTGCTGGGCGACGAGAGTCGTCTCCGTCTGTGCGCGCTGCTGCACGACCGGGAGCTCTGTGTCGCCGATCTGGTGCGGGTGACCGGGATTTCTCAGTCGCGTGTGTCGACGCATCTCGGGCGGCTTCGCAAGGCCGGCGTGGTGCGAGACCGCCGCACGGGACCGCACGCCTTCTATACACTCGCCGCGGAGGAGCTTCCGAGCTCGGCGCGCACATTACTCGCGGAAGCGGCGCAGGCCCCGGATCCGACTCTCGACGGGGATCGGGCGCGACTGAGCGCGCTCGAAAGCGAGCGCCGCAACGGGCTGGCCGAGTACGCGCCCGACGAGCTCGAGCGATTCTATTCACCGGGTAGGAGCTGGCAGTCACTAGCGGTCGGCATCGCCGCGCTGCTGCGGCTCGGCGACGTCCTCGACGTCGGCTCGGGTGACGGCGCCGCGGCAAGCGCCATCGCGCCCTATTGCCGCTCGGTCTGCTGCGTCGACGCCAATCCGCGCATGGTCGAGCAGACTCGCGAGCGGCTGGCAGCGTTCTCACACGTGAGCGTCCAAGAGGCCGACGTTCACGACCTGCCCTTCGCGGCGGAGTCGTTCGACACCGTGCTGCTCTTCCATACATTAAATTACGCGGCCCGGCCGTCGCGCGCCCTATCGGAGTGCTCGCGTGTTCTGCGCCCGGGCGGTCGGTTGGTGGTGCTCTGCCTCGACCGGCACCGCCGGCAGGACGTCACCGCCAAGTACGGCGAGCGCCATCCGGGCTTCGCCCCGCGCAGCCTGCGCAGGCTGCTCGGCGCCGCCGAGCTCGACGTGGTCACCGCGGACGTCGCCTGCCGTGAGAGCAAGAAACCTCATCTGCAAGTAGTACTGGCGATCGCCGAAAAGCCCGAGACCGGGGCGCCGTCGAAAATCGCCGGGAGGACCTGATCATGCCTAATTCGAATGCCGAACACCCGTTGGTGGAGCTGCTGCGCAAGCGTATCGCCGTCATCGACGGCGCTATGGGAACCACCATCCGGACCTACGATATGAAGGAGGCGGACATTCGCGGCAGCCGCTTCGCGGATGCCAAGAAGGACCTGCTCAACAACGGGGATCTCTTTTCGTTGACCCAACCGGAGATGATCGGCGACATCCACCGCCGTTTTCTCGAGGCCGGTGCCGACATCATCGAGACCAACACATTCGGTGCGACCAGCCTCGCGCAGAGCGAGTTCTTCGTCGACGATCCGCGCGAGCACGGCGGCCGCAAGGATCCGGACTTCTATCAGAAGATCATCGAAGATGGATTCCTCGCCGACCTCGCCTGGGAGATCAACGAAACCTCGGCTCGCCAGTGCCGCGAGTGGGCGGACCGCGTCGCTCAGGCCGACGGACAACAGCGCTTCGTCGCGGGTGCGATCGGACCACTCACCGTGTCGCTCACCAACTCGCCCGACGCCGACGACCCCGGCTTCCGCGTCGTGACCTTCGATCAGGTGCGTACTGCGTACGCGCAACAAGTGCGCGCGCTGATCGCCGGCGGCAGCGACCTGCTGCTGGTCGAGACGATCTTCGATTCACTCAACGCCAAGGCGGCGCTGGTGGCGATCCGCGACGTCTTCGACGAGGACGGCGTGGAGCTTCCGGTGATGCTCTCGGCGGCGGTCGGGCGCGGCGGCGAAACGATGATCTCCGCGCAAACCACCGAGGCTTTCTGGAACGCGGTGAAGCACGTTCAACCACTGTCGGTCGGGCTCAACTGCTCGCTCGGCCCCGACTTGATGCACCCGCATCTCGCCGAGCTCGCCGCCCATTCGACCGCGGCGGTATCGGCGTATCCGAATGCCGGCCTGCCGAATCCGCTCTCGGAGACGGGCTTCGACCTGGTGCCCGACGACATGGGGCGCTACCTCGGTGACTTCGCGCGCGAGGGCCTGCTCAACATCGCCGGCGGCTGCTGCGGCAATACGCCCGAACACATCGCTGCGATCGCCCGCGCGGTCGCCGAGGTGCCGCCGCGCCAACTTGCGCCCGCCGTCGTGCCCGCGGCGGAATCGAGCGCCGACCGTCCGGTCGAGGTCGCCTCGGTCGACCGCGAGCACGAACGCCCGCTGCGCCTTTCCGGATCGCAGCCGTTCACCCAGCAGCCGGGCTCCTACATGATCATCGGCGAGCGCACCAACGTCGCCGGCTCGCCGAAGTTCGCCAGGCTCATTAAAGAGGACAACTTCGAAGCAGCCGTGAACGTGGCCCGGCAGCAGGTCGAGAACGGCGCCAACGTCATCGACGTGTGCATGGACGAGGGCATGATCGACGGCGTCGAGGCGATGAGTCGATTCCTGCGGCTTCTCGCCAGCGAGCCGGAGGTAGCGCAGGTTCCGATCATGGTCGACTCCTCCAAGTGGGAGGTCATCGAAGCGGGGCTCAAATGCCTGCAGGGCAAGGGCATCGTCAACTCGATCTCCCTCAAGGAGGGCGAAGAGACGTTTCGGGAGCACGCGCGCAACATTCTCAAGTACGGCGCCGCCGTCGTCGTGATGGCCTTCGACGAAGAGGGGCAGGCAGCTACCTACGAAGACAAGATCCGCATCTGCGAGCGCGCCTACCGCATCCTCGTCGACGACATCGGCATGGCGCCGGAGGACATCATCTTCGACCCCAACATCCTCACCGTCGCGACCGGCATGTCCGAGCACGACAACTACGCGGTGGACTTCATCGAGGCGACCCGCTGGATCAAGGCGAACTTGCCGCACGCCAAAGTGAGCGGCGGTGTGTCGAACATCTCGTTCAGCTTTCGCGGCAACAATCGCGTGCGCGAGGCAATGCACTCGGCGTTTCTCTACCACGCCATCCAAGCGGGCATGGATATGGGCATCGTCAACGCCGGAATGTTGGAGGTCTACGAGGAGATCGAACCGGAGCTTCGCGAGCTCGTGCTCGACGTGCTGCTGAACCGCCGCTCCGACGCCACCGAACGGCTGGTCGACTTCGGCGAGAAGCTCAAGGCCGAAGGCGCTTCCGGGTCCGCGGCGGCGAGCGAGAAGAAGTCGGAAGAGTGGCGCGAGGGCACGGTTCGTGAGCGCCTTTCGCACGCTCTGGTCAAAGGCATCGATACCTACATCGAGGCCGACACCGAAGAGGCTCGCGCCGAGCTCGGCCGACCGCTCGACGTCATCGAGGGGCCGCTGATGGACGGCATGGGAATCGTCGGCGATCTCTTCGGCGCCGGCAAGATGTTCCTGCCCCAGGTGGTCAAGTCGGCCCGCGTCATGAAGAAGGCGGTGGCGTATCTGACGCCGTTCATGGAGGCCGAGAAGGAGGCCCTCGAGGCCGCTGGTCAGGCGGTCAAGAGCCAAGGGGTCATCGTGCTCGCGACCGTCAAGGGCGACGTGCACGACATCGGCAAGAACATCGTCGGCGTCGTCCTCGCGTGCAACAACTACGAGGTCCACGACATGGGAGTCATGGTGCCGTGCGACAAGATCCTCGAGAAGGCGCGCGCCGTGAATGCGGACATCATCGGTCTGTCCGGCCTGATCACGCCGTCGCTCGACGAAATGACGCACGTCGCGCGCGAGATGGAGAAGCAGGGAATTAGCCTACCACTGTTGATCGGCGGCGCTACCACCAGCAAGGCGCACACCGCGGTGAAGATCGCTCCGCACTATGGGTCGCCGGTGGTGCACGTGCTCGACGC
>JANQHZ010001099.1 GCA_028282445.1 Candidatus Binatia bacterium
CTATCTGGTACCGGTGCTCGCGGGTGGCGAGCCGGTCGCCGCGACTTTCATCTTCTCGTTCTCCGAGGTCTTCGGCGGCTTCGAAAACATGCCGGGCGGAGTCGCAGACACGCTGCTGGCCCTGGTGTGGACGCAGTACCAATACTTCGTGTTCCCCCTGATCTTCGGCTACATCGGGTACCGCCTGCTCAAGGAAGACTGGCGTCGAACCCACACCGACCGAGCGGGCGCATTGGAGTAGGCCGAACGATAGGGAAACAGCGCGACCGAGCGGGCCGGATTCACTCCGGAAGTCCAGGATACGCAGCGCCACCTGAACGGGTATGGGCTATTTCACGTCAGTTCGGCACGCCCGCTAGGTCCAGCGGCAGGACTCGACCTCCCGAATCTGCTTCCGCATGAAAGACCGCGATCATCGCTCGACTCGAGAATCGCGCCGGGTATTCTTTGCAGGCGATGGGCCCTAACTCATCACAGCAATCCGAGACCGTAGCCTGGGTTCGCGAGGTGAACAGTCGCTGGATCGTCCATCACGGGCTGAAGGAGCACGCGACCGCCTTTATCGCCCACCTGGAAGACAACGACACCTCGCGATTGATCGCCGCCTGCGATCGGGCGGTTCGCATGATTCACGCGTGCCAGGCGGACGAGGACCCAAAACCGTGGTTCTACTCCGGGCTGTTCAGCGTGGCGACAGCCGAAGAAGCCGAGCGCTACCTGGCCGAGCACTGGTTCACCGCCCAGTGCATCGCTCCTTACCTTCCAGGACCCTGCAGGCTCGGAACGAAGGAAGCCAGCGTCGGCCCCGAAACCGAGGCCAAGATCGACCGCATTCGCCAGACCCTGGCGGAGCTGAGCTGATCCGCTTGGTTCTTGCTCGGTGCCTACCGACGACCGACCCTAAGCTGCGGAGAAAGTCTAGTGAGCCGCGACCGCTGCCGCTTTGCACCCTCGCCGACCGGACACGCTCACCCGGGGACGCTGCTCGCCGGCCTTCTGTGTTGGCTCGACGCGCGCTCGCGCGGAGCAGACATCGAGCTACGACTGGAGGACATCGACCCCGATCGTTGCAGGCCCGAGTATGCGCGGCGCATCCCCGAGGACCTGGCTTGGCTCGGGCTCGACTTCGACCGCGCGACCCGGCAAAGCGACCACCGCGCCCGGCACGAAGCGGCGCTCGACCGCCTCGAGGCGGAGGGGCTCCTGTATCCGTGCTCGTGTTCGCGCGCGGTGCTGCGCGAACACGACCAACCAACTCCCGCCGGTGGGTGGCGTTACCCCGGCACCTGCCGTGGCCGCCCCCTGCCGGCCGGCGGATGGCGCAATATCGAAGAGCCGCTTCGGATGCAGCTCCCCCCCGGACGCATCGAGCTCCGCGACGAGAGCGGGATCGACTTGTCGCAGGATCCGGGGCTCGCATTCGGCGATCCTATCGTCCGACGGCGCGACGGCGCCGTCGCCTACCACCTCGCCGTCGCGGTCGACGATGCGGCGAGCGGCGTCACCCGGGTGGTGCGTGGCCGGGATCTCGCCAGCGCAACCGCCACCCAAGCTCGCCTGCAACGAATTCTCGACCTGCCCCAGCCCACCTACCGTCACCACCTGCTACTGCTCGAGCGACGAGACCAAAAGCTGGCGAAGTTCCACGCCGCCTTCGGCCTCGACGAGCTCCGCCCGCACCTCGACGCCGCCCAACTGTGCGGATCCCTCGCACATCTGGCCGGGCTTCTGCCCAAGCCGGTGCCGACTTCCCCACGCGCCCTACTCGAACACTTCTCCTGGACCAACGTCGCCAACGAGGACCGGGTCGTCACCTTCGAGAACTTGCTTGGCTAGCACTACTTCGCGGGCGAGATCGCGATCGGAGTCCGCAAGACCATGC
>JANQHZ010000169.1 GCA_028282445.1 Candidatus Binatia bacterium
CTCCGCCGTCCACTCGGCCGCGATCACAGGGGCAATCGCTCGCGAGATCTCATCGGTGTTGATCGAGTCCCCATGCAGATTCCGCCAGGACTCCCGAGATGGCAGGACCGGATCGTCGAACGGAACAACACGGCACCCGACCGGGGCCCATTCGGTCGTTGCGGGGGGACGATCAAAGGGCGCAGCCGTCTGCGCCGACCCATTCAGCGGCGCAGACACCGCGCCGGCCACCACTCCTAGGACGATCATCAATCGAGTCAACCAAGCGCGCATCATTGTCCTTTCGGGGACCGCCCCCTCCGGCAGGAACGAGGCCGTAGCCGCCCACACCAGCCGGTAGCCGAGCCTGAGAGCGACACCGCGCCGCCCTGGTGTCACCGCTTACCTATTGTCATTAATCATGTCAATAGATGCTGCCGCTCTCTCTTCAATCTTGGCGATGCGGAGATACCCTCGCATCTGCGCGCTACGGCGACATTGCGCGACTGTCACCTTCGACGCACCGTCGCGATCCAGGGCAGCTTGTGACCCGACCGAAAGCCGCGAAGAGACGAAGGGATCTCTGCTGACGGCTCCCCAACCACCGTCCGCTAACGTGGCGCTGGTGCGGGTTCGACCGTGGGTTGCTCGCTGGTACGGACGGTAGCAAACTCAACGTCGGTGTCGCGAAGCCCGGTCAGGAAGTCTCTCACGGCCAGACTTAAAGCGTCTTTCAGGCGAAGCACACTGATGAGCGGATCTGGCGAAAAACATCCAATCAGCGACCCCGGTCAACCGTTTTATGGGATCCGGGTATAGTACTGACGAAATTCGTCCCCAACCGCGTAGATTGTCTTGTCCGGCGTCAAATCGAGCACGAGATCCTCGCTGAGCGTGCGCGTCCGATAAGTCCAACCAGAGGGCAACTTCTTCATCTGAGCGGCGAGCTCTGGAAGTGCGGGTATGGAGAAAGCGTGGTCGCGTGCCTGAAGAACATAGACGTGACCATTCGAGTCGACGAGCTCGAAAACCGGCTTGCCCTTGGCATAGACCATTCTCTGCGTTTTCTTCGGTGTGAAGACCGTGTAGGGCTCGCTGCCGGCGGCCTTCCGGACAATGGCAGGATCCAAGGTGGCTGCGTATCGCGCATCGACGCCACCGAACGAAACCTGCTTGCCGAGCATCAGAGATTGGGAATCCATCATCCAATAATGCGGCCCGTTCTGTTGGGCTGCCGCCGCACCATGCTCCGTCGCGATAGCTTTGACGTCCATCGCGTTCCATTTGTCGGCCGGGCAATCGTTGAGGCCGGTCGTATTGTAAACGTCGACCCCAGAAGGCTTCACGATCAAGACCTCGCCAAATCGCATATCACGCGTGCCATCGACTGTGACGAGATTCAATTCCATGGGTCCATCCATCTCCGAGCCTTCCTGTTCCGTAATCGCCGCCTGCGCCAGGCCGCTAGTCTCATCTCATCGTCACAACACAATCGACATGGCCTGTCGCGATCAGCTCCCCGAAGGCGTCCCGTTCGGTCATTTCAATCTTCGTCATCCTGTGTCGTGATCCAAGGCAGAATGCGACCTTTCCTAACTTGGCTCCGCCGCCGAACTGTAGTCTTGTGGCGCGACGGACTTAGTCGAACGGGAACGCTATCAGCCATGACGAGCCTGACGTTAAACAGCAGCAAAACGGTCGAGGTCAACGGAACGCCCCTTGCCTACTGCGAGCAGGGCGAGGGTCAGACCGTGATCTTCATCCACGGCACTGCTGGTGACCTGCGGATTTGGGAACAACAGCTGCCGCTAATCGGTCGCTCCTACCGGGCTATTGCGTACAGCCGCCGCTTCGCCAGGCCAAATGAGGACATCGGCGTGGATGCGGACGACCAGATGCTGCCGCATGTCGAAGATCTCGCTGCCTTCCTGCGGGAAATTGGGGCAGCCTCGCATCTCGTTGGGAGCTCCTGGGGCGCCTTTATCAGCCTGCTGACCGCGATCCGATATCCGGAGCTCGTACGATCGCTGATCCTAGAAGAGCCTCCCGTCGTCTCACTATTCGCCAGTACACCGCCCCGACCGATGGAGCTGCTACACCTCTTCGCCACCCGGCCTCGGACCGCGGTCGCATTGCTAAGGTTCGTAGCGGGCGCGATGGCGCCGGCGCAGAGGGCGTTCGGGCGAGGTGAGAACGAGCGAGCGATGCAGCTCTTCCTAGTCGGCGTCCTCGGTAAGCAGGCTTACGACCGGCTTCCCGACGCGAGCAAACAGATCATGCGCGAGAACCTAGCTTCGGCGCGTGCACAGCTGCTCGGCGCGGGTTTTCCGCCGTTGAGTGCCGACCAAGTTCGCAGCATTCGCTTGCCGACTCTGCTGGTTACAGGACAGCACAGCCCCGCGTTGTTCTTACGCCTGACGGATTACCTCGAAGAGCTGCTCCCGGTCGTCGAGCGCGTCGAGATTCCCGATGCTTCCCACATCATGCACGAGCAGAACGCCGCCGCCTTCAACCAGGCGATTCTGGCTTTCCTGCGACGACATGACGCTGCCACAGCGTGAGTCGCAGTCACGCAGCCGCCGCTTTGTCGCCTTCCAGGGCAGATTGCGTCAGAACTACTTCGGCTTGATGAAGCCTGGCTTTAACTCACTGTCGACCAACCGGCACAGCGTTTCTGAAGGGTAACGTCTCGGAAATCACGAGCACTGAGGGTTAAGGAACGAGCACCCCCGCTCGAAACGCTGGCGCCGGCGTGAAGTCTCCCACACGGTTGATGGAGACCTCTCCCAGCGTGTACTCGGTTCGGTTACCCGGCACGACAGCTTCGGGAAGCAGTGCCGTCGTGAGTGTCGTCTTGATCTTGCACTGACCAAACGTCGCGATACAACACGATGCCCCGAGCGGTAGGTCTTCGCGTGACTCCGAGGTGCACGAGCCACCCGAACTGCATCCGTCTTGAGTCCACACCATGTCCGCGGTGAGGCACAAGGTCTCACCGTCGCAGGCCGGCTCGAGGCCCTTGAGCTTCACCAGAATCTTCATATCGTCTTTGGTCTTGAGCTTGACCTTGCCGAAGCCCTTGGCGGTGAACTTACAGACATCGTCAGCCGGCACGACCGGATCGCAGCCCGACAAGGATTGCGGTCCGGGCAGCGTGGTGTTCGTAGCGGTGCAAGCCTCCACGCCCTCAATGAAGCTCGACTGATAGACGTTTGCTTTGCTCGCCGGGCTTCTTTGGCCCAAAGCCGGGCTGGAAGCGACGATGCAAGTAAGGACCGCAGCGCATCCAAATGCGATTCGATTCGACATTTCGCGATCTCCTCGGCTACGGAATCAGGAGGCCGGATTTGAAGGCCGGCTGTGACGGGGGCAGGACGGCACGATAGAGCCCCAATTCGCCGAGCGATAGCTCGGTCCGATTGCCGATCGTCACTAAACCTGGAACGGCGGCGTTCAGGGTCGTCTTCGTTTGACACTGCCCGCCGATGACGGTGCAGCACACGTTCTCGGTGTCGAAGTCGTCTTGGTATGCGGAGGTGCAGTCGCCGGTGGATGCGCAATTGTCGCTACTCATCGTAAAGTCGGCTGTGAGGCAAAGCGTCTCGCCCTCACAGGAAACGTCGATTCCCTTCACCTTCACCTGCAGCGCGATGTCCGTTCTAGCCTTGGCCTTGATCCGGCCATTGCCCTTCGCCCCAAATGTGCAACCCGGATCGGAGGGAACTACCGGATCGCACGAAGCCAACGCCAGGATACTCGGTTCCTGTGTGTTGGGAGCGGTGCATACCTCCACCGCTTGGACTAGCGAAACCTGATGCTTGTTCGCTTTCTTGCCGGGATTCCGCTCCGCCAGCGACGCAGTGGCCAGTACGGAGGCTAGCAGGATGAACCAGAGTAGCCCGAGCTCTCTCATGGGTGTTCTCCTTATTGCGCTTGATCTGAGCCTGAACCGTAGTGTCGTCTTCCACCCCCAACTGCGACACGGTGACGGGAAACACCGAGCAGTAAAGGCTCGATTCTTCGTCCCCCGTCCATAGATTCCGTCACCGCGTCGTATTCCCGAGATTTGACGACATGTTTCCCCACTTGATTCTGTTACCACTGCCCGAGCAGACCACGCAAGTAGGGGAAACTTAGTACCCGCCAGGGTCGGCAATCAGGTGACAAGTCCCCGGACTTGTCACGTAGAGGCTCGAAGCGACCACCGGGATTGCCCGCGAAACGGGAGATTCATGGGAATCGGGAGGCGACGCGATTCGCCGCCACCGGCGCGGGCTTCGAAGGAGCGGTCGCCCGCGGTTGGTGGGTCTAGCAGCCCGCTAACGCCTGGTTGACGGCGCGGATGAGCTCGTTGATGCGGACTTCGCCGTTTCCGTCGGTGTCGGCGGCTAGGCACCGGTCGGGGGCCTGATTCCCCAGCGCGACGTTCACGGCCAGGACCAGCTCGGAGATCGATACCCGTTCATCTCTGTCGCAGTCGCCGGTGCAGGGACTTTCGGTCGGGCGCGCGGTCGGGGTGTCGGCAGGCCGGCTCGCGGTCGCTGCCGGCGTCGCCGCGGTTGACGTCGGCGATGACGTTGCGGTTGCAACTGTGGTAGCGGTTGGAGGTGGCGACGGCGACATCTGCGCAGTCGGCGAGGCATGCGGCGTCGAGCTCGGAAGAGCCGTAGCGCCGCTCGTGCCGGTGCGGGTGGAGGACGGAGTCGATGTTGCCGTCGCGGGCGAGGTCGGTGTGTTCGTCGGTGCGCGCGAGCCGGTCGCGGTCCGCGTCGCTGTATTCGATCGCGTCGGCGTGCGCGTCGCGGTTCCCGTTCGTGTCCGGGTCGAAGTACGGGTCGCGCTTGCGGAAGGCGATGGAGACGGGGTCCGGGTCGCGGTGCGGGTGCGACTCGGCGTTCGCGTCCGCGTCGCGGTGCGGGTGGCCGACGGCGTACGGGTACGCGTCGCCGTGGCACTCGCGGTCCTGCTGAGGGACGCGGTCGCCGTTCGGCTCGGCGTCCGCGTCCGGGTGTTGGTTCGGCTCGCGGTTGCGCTCGCCGTGCTCGACGG
>JANQHZ010001117.1 GCA_028282445.1 Candidatus Binatia bacterium
TGGTGAGAATCTCTCGTCTGTCGAGGTCAGCCTTCGAACGGCAGACGGGCCTGCCGTACCGGCGCGAAGGAGAGGCGGTGCTCCGGGCACGGCCCCAGCTCGTCGAGGGCGGCGAGGTGGGCCTTGGTGCCGTAGCCCATATGTCGACCGAACCCGTAATCCGGATACTCCTGGTCGAGGCGACGCATCCAGCCGTCGCGGTACTCCTTGGCCAGGATCGATGCCGCCGCGATCGAGTAGCTGCGCGAATCACCCTTCACGAGCGCTTCCTGCGGACACGCGACATCCGGAATCGTGCGGGCGTCGACCAGCAACTGCTGGGGCTCCACCGCCAAACCCGCCACTGCCCGACGCATGGCCTCGAGCGACGCTCCAAAGGTATTGAGCCTATCCACTTCGGCAGCCGAGACGACGCCGATCGAGTAGGCGGTGGCCGCTTCCCGGATTGCCTCGGCGAGCGCCGCCCGCGCCCGTTGCGCAATCTTCTTCGAGTCGTCGACCCCGCGCAGGCCAACCTCGGGTGGCAATACGACGGCCGCCGCGACCAGAGGTCCCGCCAGCGGGCCGACACCCACTTCGTCGACCCCACAAACTCTCTCGACACCGCGCGACCAAAAGGCTCGCTCGTACTTCAACAACACCCTTCGCCGCGCCGCTTGGCGATGTGCTTTCCCCACCTGCCCCTCCTCCCCCCTCATCTCCCGCTTCGACGACCGCTGTCAACCTCGAGTCACCACATCCACGTCCCGCCGTGCACGCTCCTTATTTCGCGCTCCCCCAAGTGCATCCGCACATCGACCCAACTCTCTCGACGCCGACTCTCGAGTTCCGTACGATCATCATTCGCTACGGCAGCTCTATGGTTCGATTTCTCCCCTCTCTGGCAGCCCTCCTCGTCGCCGTCGTGGTTACGTGGAACATCGCCCGCCGCAGCGCCCCCCAAGCGCCGGCGCCTCAATCTCCAACACCCCAACACAGTCCCACCACCGCCGATACGCCGCTGCGATTGCCCAGCGCCGCAACCACCCCGACGGCGCGTTCCGGCTTCCGCCTCGCTGGAACCGTGGTTGGAGACCTCCGCTACGCCATCATCGAAGCCCCAAACGGCTCGAACGAGCTGTATGGTATCGGCCAATCCATTCCCGGCATCGGCAAGCTCGTCGAAGTCGGCGCACGTTCGGCAACCATTGAGGGCGACGACGGTCGTTTCGTCATGAAGCTACTGGCCGCGCCGACGCCGACGACTGGACTCGCCGCGCCGGAGCCATTCGAAGCCGACGCGGGATTCGTCGACGATTTCGACGAAGACTACGACGAGGGCCTCGAAGCGGACTATTTCGACGACTACGAAGGCGACGACTTGGAGCAATAGGCGAGCGGCGTGGGTTGAGCGACCGACGCCTAGACTCAGCCGGTCTCGGCGCTCGAATCGCCTTCGACGGGCACGGCAGGGCCGCGACCGGTCTGCTCGAGGATCTTCTCTTTCAATCGCGCGGGGTCGACCGGCTTCTTGAAAATGACACTTTGCAGGCCCTCGAGCCGGCTGCGTTTTATGACGTGACCGCGATCGTAGTAGTATCCGGTCATCAGAATCACCGGGACCGATCCGCGCCGTCGCACCTCCATGAACAGCTCGTAGCCGTCGAGGTCCGGCATGACGA
>JANQHZ010000195.1 GCA_028282445.1 Candidatus Binatia bacterium
CCGTGCCCGGTCATGCGCGCGTCGATCTTCCCTCGCACCGGTCGACCCAGCAGGTACAAATCGCCGAGGATGTCGAGGATCTTGTGTCGTGCGAGCTCGTCGGGGAAGCGAAGCTCGGTATTCACGATCTTTTCGTCGTCGATCAGGATGCAGTTGTCGAGTCGTCCGCCGCTGGCCAGCCCCATCGAAGCCATCGCCTTCATATCCTTGACGAAGCCGAAGGTTCGCGCCGGCGCTACTTGCTCGCGAAAGCTCTCCACTCCGGTGTACTCGAAGGTATAGCGTTGGGTACCGACCGGGGGCGGGTACTTCAGGGTGTAGGATACGACGAGACCGTCGCAGGGCTCGATCGAGATGCCCTTCTCGTCCGGATCGTCGCTGCCGAGCACGACACGGCGGTCGACCGTGAGCTCTTCGACGCCACCGCCCTGCTCCTCGAACCCGGCACTCTCGATCAGCGCACAGAACTCGCGCGCCGATCCGTCCATCACCGGGACCTCGGACTGCACCTTCACCAGCGCATTCGTAATGCCGTACGCGTGGAACGTCGCCAGCAGATGCTCGACCGTCGCCACGCTCATGTCGCCTTGGTGCAGCGTCGTCGCGTAGCCGGTCGACTCGACGAACTCGAGGTTGGCCGGTACCGAGGCGCCGGTCGACAAATTGGTAAAGACGATGCCGCGGCCGCGCGGCAAGGGGTTCAAGATCAGTCCAGACCGAACACCTGTGTGTAAGCCGTGGCCACTGCCGACGACCGAGCGCGCAATCGTTCTCTCCGGTCGGACGGACGCTCCTGCCGGGTGAAGATCGGCGGTAGCGTCGCCGTTCACCTCGCCCGACGATTCCGCGTCGCGGTCGTCGAGGGCTCGGTTGACGACCTGCAGGAGCGCCTCGATCGAAAACGGCTTTTCGATGAAATCGAATGCGCCTAGCTTGGTCGCCTTGACCGCCGTCTCGACGTTGCCGTGCCCCGAGATCATCACCACTTGCGGACGGTCGGGTTCGCTGCGCAACTGCCTGAGCAGCTCGATGCCGTCGATGTCGGGCATCCACACGTCGAGCAGAACCAATTCCGGATGCTCCGAACGCACGAGCTCGAGAGCCTGCTTCCCACCCTCGGCCTCGAGGACGCGTAATCCCTCGTCGTTCAACACTCCGCGCAGCGAGCTACGAATGTCACTCTCATCGTCGACGACCAGTACTGTGGACATCTCGGTCCTCCTCACGCGAGGTTAGCGCAAGTGCCTCGCTCATGCACGCAGCGCCGCGGGCAGCCGGGACTCGGCTCTTACCGGAAAGTCGATCACGAAGCGCGTGCCGGATGGCTCGTTTTCGCGAACCCTCACATAAGCCCGGTGCTCGGCGATGATGGTCGCAACGATCGCCAATCCCAGCCCGGTGCCGTCGCTCTTGGTCGAAAAATAGGGCTCGAAGATGCGGCGACGGACTTGCGGGGTCATCCCGGAACCGTTGTCGGCAACCTCCAGGTGAACGAATCCGGATTGCCGATCGTGGTGCAGGCTCAGCTCGACACGCGGTGCGTCGACTCCTTCGCAGGCGGAAACCGCATTATCGAGCAAATTCACAATGACCCGCTTGATCGCCTCCGGGTCGATTTCGACCGCCGGCACGTCGTCCTCGAGCTTCATGTCGAACTCGACGTCGTCGTGTCCCTCGCGGTACAAAACGACCGCATCCTCGAGCACTTCGGCGAGGTCGTGGCTGGATACCTCAACCGCCGGCAAACGAGCGAATGTGGAGAACTCGTTGACCAGCTTCTTGAGCTGCTCGACCTGGCCTACGATGGTGCTGGTGCACTCCTCCAGCACCGCGCCCTTCTCGGGCCCGAGCTCTTCGCCGTAGCGTTTTTGGAGCCGCTGGGCCGACAGTTGGATCGGGGTCAGTGGATTCTTGATCTCGTGAGCGATGCGCCGTGCCACCTCGCGCCAAGCCTCCATACGCTCGACCCGTAGAAGGTAGGAGACGTCCTCGAGGAACAGAATCGCACCACGCGCCACTCCGAGCTCGTCCTCGAGCTTGATGGCCGTCACCCAAGCGGTCAGCGTGCGAGGGCTGCCCACCAGCTCCACCTGGCGCTCGATTCGGTCCATGCTGCCGGAGAGAACCTCGGACAGCAGCTCTGCCAAAGGAGCCAGCTCGTCGAGGTCCAGCAGCTGACGCCAGGGTCGCCCGCTGACCTCGGCGGGCACGACGTTCAACATACTACCCGCCGCCGGATTCATCGTCGCGACGATGCCGTCCTCGTCGACCGACAGCACTCCTGCGGTGATGTTGCGCAATACGTTCTCGATGTAGCCACGCCGCTCGTCCAGCTCGGCGTGCGCGGTTTGAAGCTCGCCCGCCATCTGGTTGAAGGAGTCGAAGAGCGGCGCGAACTCCTGATCTCCACCTGCCTCGGCACGATAGTTGAGGTTCCCTTGAGCGACCTCGCGCATTCCTTCGCCGAGCGCCTGGATCGGAACCGTAAACCCCTTGGCGAAGGTGAACCCGAACCAGATCGCCGCCAGCAAAACGACCATGGTGATGAGAAGCAGTGTGAGGGTGTAGCTATTGACGATCGGCTGCTTGAGAACGCCGAGCTGACGGTACTCGTCGTGTGTCCGCGCGGTCTCCCGCACCGCCTCGCTGATCACCGAGGGAACGACGTAGTCGACCACCACCACGGCGACGACCGAGTCGTCGGCGCCATGCACCGGAACTCCGGCACGCACCAAATCGCCGTCCGCAATGCGCAGCGTACGCGTGAAGTCCAAACCTTCTTCCAACGCCAGTCGCTGCTCGTTGATCGCTACGCGCAGCGCCCGTTCTTCGAGGGCCTCGACTCGCACCTGGGCGAGAGGGCCGCTTGCGTCGATGACCTGGATCGCTTGGACGTTGAAGTCCTCGCGTTCGTTCTCGATGAAGTTGCGTAGTCGCTCGCGCCTCCCCGGTTCCAACAGGTCTCGCCGGCGCAGCTCCTCGCCGATCTCGATACCGTAGTGCAGGGCGTCGTCGGCTGCGCGTTGGTAGTAGCGGTGCGCAACCGTCACCGCACTGTCGACCGTGCTCTCCACGCGCGAGCTGAACCACTTATTGATCGCCTCCGACAAGAAGCCCTCGGCCACGACGAAGAGCAAGGCGGTCGGAAATAGGGTCAACGTAACGAAAGCGATCACCAGGCGCGCCCGCAAGCGCGCGCCGAAGATCCGCTGGCGTTGCTCGACGACCAGCTTGACCAGATTTCGGGCCACCAAGAAGATGAACAGGACGAGGATGATGATGTTCAGATTGATCAGCAGAAAGAAGATGATGTTGCCGGAACGCGACGCGCTGTTGGTGAACTCGGGCAGTCGAGTCTGCACCACCGCGAGCACCAGAAAAGCGACCGCGACCAGGAAGATCAGCATCCCTTCGCGCCAGCGACGACGGCGCTCGGAACGGTCGGTCGGTGGGTTCATGGTTCGAACAGCTTGCCTTGCGGCGCAGGCGCTTCGCGAGGCTCGCGTCCGAAATACGCAAACGCAGCCGGCGTCGCGACCCGTCCTTTCGGCGTTCGATTGAGGTAGCCCTGCTGGATCAAGAACGGCTCGTACACGTCTTCGATCGTATCGCGCTCCTCGCCGATTGCCGCTGCCAGGGTCTCGACCCCGACCGGACCGCCGCCGAACTTGTCGATCACGGTACGCAGCAACTCGCGGTCCATACGGTCGAAACCGCAGCGGTCGACCTCGAGCAACTCCAGCCCGCGGCGCGCGACGTCGCGCGTGATCCGACCATCGGCGCGCACCTGGGCGAAGTCGCGCACGCGGCGCAGAAGTCGGTTGGCGATGCGCGGCGTCCCGCGCGAGCGCTCTGCGATTTCGCCCGCGCCTTGGTCGTCGAGCGGTACGTCGAGAATCGCGGCCGAGCGGCGTACGATGGTGGTGAGCTCGGCCGGCGTGTAGAACTCGAGCCGCAGGGTAACGCCAAAACGGCTGCGCAACGGCGAGCTGAGCAAGCCGGTCCGAGTCGTAGCGCCGACCAGGGTAAAAGGCTTGAGGTCGAGCTTGATCGAGCGGGCCGAGGGCCCCTGCCCGATCATCACGTCGATCTGGTAGTCCTCCATCGCGGGATAGAGGATCTCCTCGACGGTCCGGTGAAGGCGATGAATCTCATCGATGAACAGCACATCGTTGTGTTCGAGGTTGGTCAGAATCGCCGCGAGGTCACCCGGCTTTTCGATGACCGGTCCTGAGGTCGAGCGTAGACTGACGCCGAGCTCGCGCGCGATCACATGCGCCAGCGAGGTCTTGCCGAGACCGGGCGGTCCGTAGAGCAGCGTGTGATCGAGACTCTCGCCGCGCCCCAGCGCGGCCTGGATCACGACTTCGAGATTGGCTTTGACGGATTCCTGACCGGTGTAGTCGGTTAGCTGCGCCGGCCTCAGGGCCGAGTCGAACCCCGCGTCGTCTTCGGCCGCTTCCGCTTCGACGATTCGATCGCGATCGCTCATCCGCTCAAGGTCTTCAGCGCCGTCCGAATCATCTCCGCGAGATCGGTCACACCATCGCGAGCCGCGTCTCGAACGGCGCGGTCGGCGTCCGCTTCACGATAGCCCAGATTCACCAGAGCCGATACCGCTTCGACCTCCGGCCCCTGCGCCGGCGCCGGTGATGCCGCAGGCGCAGCGCCGCCCGCAGCACGCACCTTGTCTTGCAGGTCGACGACCAGGCGCTCGGCCGTGCGCTTTCCGATCCCGGGAATCCCGACCAGGCGTTTGACGTTGCCCTCCGCGAGCGCGCCCACCAGCTCGTCGGTCGGCATTCCCGATAGAATCGTCAGCGCCAGACGCGGACCTACCCCGGACACCGCGATTAGTTGAAGGAATAACGCCTTCTCCGCCTCGTCGGCGAAACCGAACAGCTCGATCGAGCTCTCACGCATATGGGTGTGGATCGGCAGCTCGACTTCACTGCCCTGGTCCGGAAGGTCGGAGAAGGCGCTCAGCGAAACCAGCACCCGGTACCCGACACCGTGGACGTCGATCAGCAGTCCTTCCGGCGACTTGACCGCCAGCACGCCGGTCAGTCGCGCGATCATCGCCACCTCATGGAGCGGCCGCGCCCACCCGCGCGCGGTCGCGCACGCCGCCCGATCGACGGAGCGGAGGAAATCTTGGAGTCGAACCGGCTGGTGTTGAGGTGGCAGATCGCCGCTCCAAGAGCGTCCGCCTCGTCCGCCACCAACTTGCTCTCGATCGCGAGCAGGCGCGACACCATCGCCGCCACCTGCGACTTATCGGCCCGCCCACTCCCCGCCACCGCCATTTTGATGGCCGCCGGCGAGTACTCGTGCACCTCGACGCCGGCGCGCGCCGCCGCGACCATCACCG
>JANQHZ010001148.1 GCA_028282445.1 Candidatus Binatia bacterium
CTTCTCCTTGATCTCGGGCTCGCCGGCGGCGGCGAGAAAGGTCGGCAGCATGTCCTCGTGGGCGAGGATGCCGTTGTAGACCGAGCCCGGCTTGATGACACCGGGCCAGCGGATGAGCGTCGGGACGCGATAGCCGCCCTCCCAGTTGGTGTTCTTCTCGCCGCGGAACGGAGTCGTTCCGCCGTCCGGCCACGTAAAGGTTTCTGCGCCGTTGTCGGTCGAGTACATCACGATGGTGTTGTCGGCGAGACCGAGCTCGTCGAGCTTATCGAGAATTTGTCCGACCTGGCCGTCGTGCTCGACCATGCCGTCGGGATAGATGCCGAGTCCGGTCTTGCCCGCGGACTCTGGCTTGAGGTGGGTGAAGACGTGCATGCGGGTCGAGTTCCACCACAGGAAGAAGGGCTTGTCGGCTTTCTTGGCGCGCTCCAAAAAGTCCAGCGCCGCCGCGGTCACTTCTTCGTCGACTGTTTCCATGCGTTTTCGGGTCAGAGGTCCGGTGTCTTCGACCTTGCCGTCGGCCGACGACTTGATGACGCCGCGCGGGCCGAATTTTTGGCGGAAGGTCTGTCCGTCGGCGAGCACTGCGTCGCCGGGGTAGTCGACATTCTCCGGCTCCTCCTCGGCGTTGAGGTGGTAGAGGTTGCCGAAGAACTCGTCGAATCCGTGGTTGGTAGGCAGGTGCTCGTCGCGATCTCCGAGGTGATTCTTGCCGTACTGCGCCGTCATGTAGCCCTGCTCTTTGAGCAAGCCGGCGATAGTCGGATCGAGAACGTTCATCCCCTCCTTGGCGCCCGGCAGTCCGACCTTGGTCAGCCCGGTGCGAATCGGCGATTGTCCGGTGATGAAGGCGGCGCGGCCGGCGGTGCAGCTCTGTTGACCGTACCAGTCGGTAAACAGAGCGCCTTCTTGCGCGATGCGGTCGATGTTGGGTGTGCGGTACCCCATGATGCCGCGGTTGTAGGCGCTGGGGTTGTACCAACCGATGTCGTCGCCCCACACCACGACGATGTTGGGCTTGTCGGCTGCGTAGCCCGAAGTCCCGAGCAGGACCAAGCCGAGCAGTGTTGCCATTCGAAGCACGCTTCTCATGAGAATCCCTCCCTTGTTACTCTTGCGTCGAAGCTCGGGCGTTCCTCGGCCCGGCTCCGGGGTCGTACCAGCCTGGCGTGGCGGCGGCAATGTCGGAAGCTGCGCGGGGCGGTAGGAGCTGAGCATTGGCGATGTTTCTGTGGGATTGGTTGTCGCGCAGGGTGATCGCCTCATCTGAAGAAGGGCTCAGGCTGAGGCGAGGCAGAGGCTGAGGAAGGATGGATGCATTGGGTGACTGAGGAAATAGCCGTCGCGATTTGCGCGACCACGATCCTCAGCCTCGCCCAAGCCTTCGCCTCAGCCCTATCTCTCTCTGAGCTTGCCCCGGTTTCGTGGACACCCAGACCCGATGATAATCGGGAGTACGGGAGAGAAGGATGTCCAAGAAACGGAGAGCAAGGAGAAGGTTCAGCCCGGAATTCAGGGCGGAAGCAGTAGAGCTGGTGCGGCGTAGTGAGAAGCCGCTGTGCCAGATTGCGAAGGAACTGGATCTAACGCGGTCGGCACTGGAGCGGTGGGTGCAGCAGGCACAGGAGGAGGAAGCCGGCAGCCGTGCTTTGGACGTAGACGAGCGGGCGGAGCTCGAGCGCCTACGCAAGGAGATCAGCGAAGTGCGAATGGAGCGTGATTTCCTAAAAAAAGCGGCGGCCTTCTTCGCGAAGGAGAGCAAGTGAAGTTTGCTCTGATCGAAGCGGAGAAGGCCGAGTTTCCAATAGCATTCATGTGTCGCCAGCTTGGGGTGTCGCGCAGCGGCTACTACGCCTGGCGGAGCCGACCGCGGGCGGCTCGATCAATCGAAGATGAGCGGCTGAGCGAGAAGATCGTGGAGCTCCATCGCCGCTCGCGCAAGACGTACGGATCACCTCGGATCATGGAGGATTTGCGCGAGGAAGGGATCCGGGTGGGGCGAAAGCGGGTGGCCCGGCTGATGGTGAAAGCCGAGGTACGTGGCGTGTGTCGGCGGCGCAGAAAGGTCCACACGACGGTGCGCTGCCAGGGGCAACGGCCGGCGCCAGATCTGGTGCAGCGCGACTTCACGGCACAGGAGCCGAACCAGCTTTGGGTGGCCGATATCACGTACGTCCCGACCGACCGCGGATTTTTGTATCTGGCCGTCGTACTTGACGCGTTCAGCCGGCGCATAGTCGGCTGGGCAATGGAGACCCACCTTCGCACCGAACTCGTCCTGGGAGCCTTGGATATGGCACTCGAGCAACGTCGCCCGCAGGCAGTCGTGCATCACTCCGATCAGGG
Organism: Candidatus Binatia bacterium; assembly: GCA_028282445.1. Taxonomy (GTDB): domain Bacteria; phylum Desulfobacterota; class Binatia; order HRBIN30; family CADEER01; genus CADEER01. The sequence goes on from JANQHZ010001148.1 coordinate 2,347, forward strand.
GTGCCAGTACACTTCGGTGGAGTTCGGTGCGCGCTGCCGGAAAAACGGCGTACAGCCATCCATGGGCTCAGTCGGCGACTGCTACGACAACGCGATGTGTGAGAGTTTCTTCGCAACCCTGGAGACTGAGCTGCTCGACCGGCACACCTTCGCTGACCCGGCTGAGGCCAGGACAGCCGTCTTCGACTTCATCGAAGGCTGGTACAATCCGCATCGGCGCCACTCTTCGATCGGTTACAAGTCGCCGGTGGCTTTTGAGAGAGCACTTGGTGGCGTCCAAGCCGGCGATCGATCTCGAGCGCGGGCTGATTCATCAGCCCGCATAAGTGCCCAACCGCACGGGGACGAGAGCGGGTCACGGATCGCCGAAGGCGACGAGCGCAGCGAGCTTGTCCTTGACGCGCTCTCGTCTCCGTGCGACCACCACCACCCCTAAGTCACAGCTGTCCACCAAATCGGGGCAACTCCA
>JANQHZ010001175.1 GCA_028282445.1 Candidatus Binatia bacterium
CTGGATTCCGGCCAGGACGCCGGCGTCGCTACCGAGCGGGTGTGGCCTCCGGGTCTCGCTGAAGCGGCGCGCGATGGCGTCATCCGAGGCGTCGAGAAAGAGCAACTGGACCCGGTAGCCGGCGCTGCGCAGTTGCTCGAGCACCGAGGGGAACGCCGCCAGAAACTCGCCCTCGCGAATGTCTACTCCCAACGCGACGCGCGACAAAGTCTGCAATGACGACTCGCAGAGCTCGAGGAAGCGCGGAATGAGTACGACCGGAAGGTTGTCGATACAGTAGTAACCGACGTCCTCCAGTACGTGAATTGCAGTGCTTTTCCCGGAGCCGGAAAGACCGGTGACGATGACGACATCGAGGCGCTTCTGGTCCGGTTTCTCGTACATGTAGTTCGACGCAGGGTGACGGCCGATGAATATCGCCGGGCTCCCCTACAGTTTTCCATCCTCGCTTTGGATCAACGTAAGGATTTCCGCCGCATCGGGCGCCTCGATCAGTCGCTTACGAAACTCGGCGTCCTTGAGCAGACGAGACACTCGCGCCAGGGCCTTCAGGTGTTGGCCAACCGACTCCTCGGGAGCGACCAGCAAGAAGAACAGACGAGTCGGGTTGCCGTCGAGCGAATCGAAATCGACGCCGCCGACGTGCCGGCCGAACATCCCCACCACTCCTCGCAAACCGGGCAACTTGCCGTGCGGAATCGCGATGCCGTCACCGATCGCCGTGCTGCCGAGCCGTTCCCGCTCCCACAACACCTCGACCAGCCGGTGCTCTTCCACCTCGTCGATCTGGGCAGCGAGGTGCTTGGCCAGCTCGGCCAGCACATCCGCCTTGGACGCTCCCTCGAGCTGCGGCGCGATGAGGTCCTCCGACGTCAAAATGTCGGTGATCTGCACGCTTACGCCCCTTCCGGCTCGATCTGACCGTGCTTGCGCGACTCTCGCTTGGTGGTGTGTTTCCGCAGTTGGCGTTCGATCTTGGCGATCGCTCCGTCGATTGCCGAGTAGAGATCCTCGGTTTCTTCCGTCGCCACGAAGGTATCGTGGTCGGCATTCATCGTGATTTCGGCCAGGTGCCGGCGCTTGGTGACCGAGAGTACCACGTGGGCATCGATCGCGTTGCGGATGAGGCGCTCCGCGTGGGTCACCTTCTCCTCGGCGTAGTTGCGCAGCGCATCCGTTGCTTCCATATGCCGAAACGTCACAGCCACTCTCATATTCTTACTCCGAAGGTTGCGGTCGCGAAGACACGCGGGGTCGACGTCCGGGAGGGCCTGACATGCGGCCCTCCACATGGAAACCGATCGCTACCACGTCGCCGCGGGCGGCGCCACTAATCGGGACGGATGCCGAACCCGGACCGGCGCGGGGCTCAGACCACCTGCCGGCGCTTCGGCGAAGGCAGGATCTGCATCATCTCTCGATACTTGGCGACGGTTCGGCGGGCGATGTCGATGCCCTCGCCCTTCAGCATCTTGGCGATTTTCTGGTCGCTGAGCGGCCGCCGTACGTCTTCGTCCCCGATGATCATACGAATCCGGTTCTTCACCGACTCGGCCGATACGTCGGAATCGTCGGCGCCCTTGACGCTCGAGGTGAAAAAGTACTTGAGCTCGAAAATCCCCTGCGGGGTGTGCATGTACTTGTTGGCGGTGGCGCGACTCACCGTCGATTCGTGCATCTTGATGTCGTCGGCAACCTGCTTGAGCACGAGCGGGCGGAGATGGTCGACGCCGCCGTCGAGGAACTCGCGCTGGAAGCGAACGATGCTGCTGGCTACCATCAGCAAAGTTTGTTGGCGCCGCTGGATGCAAGAGATCAGCCACTGCGCCGACCGCATCTTCTTATTGATGAAACGCTTCGCCTCCGTGCCGCCGTCGGTCCCGAGCAGGCGGCGGTAGTACGAGCTGACCCGCAGGCGCGGGAGACCTTCGTCGTTCAGCGTCACGGCGTACTCATCGCCGTCGCGGTGCACGTAGACGTCGGGCGTGATGTAGCGGGTATCGCCGTCGCCGTAGTTGCGCCCGGGCTTGGGCTCCAGACGAGCGATGTCCTGCGCCGCCTCGATGACGGCCTCGACCGGGACCGCAAGCTCCTTGGCGATCTTGTCGAAACGACGGGTCTCGAGCAGGTCCAGATGGTCGCGGACCATGTTTCCGACCAGGCTCGTCTCCTCGCCAATCGCCTTGAGCTGTAGCATCAGACACTCGCGCAGATCGCGGGCTCCCACGCCCGCGGGCTCGAGCTCCTGGATACAGCGGAGTGCCTTATCGACCACCTCGAAGTCCATTCCGGTCCGGAAGGCGATCTCCTCGACGTCGAGCTTGAGGTAGCCGTCCTCGTCCATGTTGCCGAGCAAGCGGCTGGCGACTTTGCGCTCTTCGCGGTCGAGATCCCTCAGACGAAGCTGCTCGAGCAGATGCTCGGTCAACGATTCGGAGCGCGTCAGCGTCGCCTCGAGGCTGGGGCGGCGCTCGTCGTCGTAATCGGCCGAGGTTCCCGAAGAACCGGTCCAGCTGTTGTTCCAGTTCTCCAGGTATTCCTGCCAATCGACGTCGCGCAGACCGTTGTCCGGCTCGACCTCCGTCGTCGTCTCACGCTGAGCCTGCCCCTCGGGCCACTCTTGATCGGCGCCGTTGACCTCGAGACGCTCCTCGCTTCGCGGTCGGTCTTCCTCTTCTTCCGGAGCCTCCGCCCCCTCTTCGAGGACGGGGTTCTCCGACATCTCCTCACCGACCAGCTGCTCGAGCTCGGCGCGAGAAACCTGCAAGATCTCGAAGGCCTGCCGCATCTGCGGCGTAATCACCGGCCGCAGCTGTTGGCTTAGCCCAGTTCCCTGGATGATCTTGGTCTCGAGTGCCATATCCCCGCTTCGTCCTAGAGGCTAAATTCGCGTCCCAAATACAGCTCACGTGCCTTGCGGCTCGATGCAATCACTTCCGGCGTACCCTCTTCAAGAATCGCTCCATCAGCGAGGATATACGCTCTATCGCAGATTCCAAGCGTTTCCCTCACGTTGTGATCG
>JANQHZ010000016.1 GCA_028282445.1 Candidatus Binatia bacterium
AAACGCCGCAAACCGCATCTCGGTGTCGACTTCGCCGCGCCTTATGGAACGCCGGTTCGCTCGATCGGTTCGGGAAAGGTGAAGTGGTCGGCGTGGAAGGGAGCGTTCGGACGCCATGTCGAGATCGACCACGGCTCCGACATGATCTCCGCCTACTCGCACCTGAGTCGGATCCACCCGTCGGTAAAGACCGGCGCGCACGTCGAGCGAGGCCAGGTCATCGGCTACGTCGGGCGTAGTGGGCGCGCCACCGGCCATCATCTCCATTTCGCGATTTTCGAGAACGGCCGCTACGTCAATCCGCTCAAGACGCGACGATCGCAGAACCTGGCGACGGTCGACCCCGCCCGTTTCAAGCAACAGCACGCCACCCTCTCCGAGCAACTTCGGGTGATGACCACCCGCCATCGTCCGCGCCGCAGCGCGCAACCGGTGGCGATGTCGTCGCTGCACCACGCCGAGCATCTCGGCCCCGGATCGCTGACTTTCTGACAGCGCGGAGACGCCGTCATCCGATCCACGGCCCGAGCGGATTCGCTCGCCGCCGGACGTGATCGCCTACGAAGCAGCACCGGCCGAGTCTTGCCGATCGAGCACCGCGACCGGACCGCCCTCGACTCTTCGCGCCCCACTCTCTAGTGTTCGCCGCCATGAGCTACCTCGCTCCGGACCGCCCTCGGGTGTTCGGCCACCGCGGTGCGGCGGCCCTCGCGCCGGAAAACACGCTGCCGTCCTTCGCGGTCGCGTCGCAACTCGGCGCCCACTACCTCGAGCTCGACGTGCACGGCACGGCCGACGGTACGATCGTCGTTCTGCATGACGAATCGGTCGACCGCACCACCGAATCGACCGGGCCGGTCAGGGCGATGCGCTGGAGCGAGGTCGAGCGGCTCGACGCCGGGTATCGCTACAGTCCCGACGGATCGAGCTACCCTTACCGCGCCCAGGGTGTCCGGATCCCAACGCTCGAAGCGGTGCTGCGAGCGTTCCCCAACCACCGCTTCAACATCGAGATCAAACAGGGCGAACCGTCCATCGTCGATGAAACGGTGGCAATCCTGCGCAATGCCGGGCGCGCCCAGAAGACCCTTCTCGCCGCCGAGAAGGGGTCGATCATGGAGCGCATCCGAGATGCCGTCGGCGACGAGATCGTCACCGGCAGCAGCACCGACGATGTGCTGGAATTCTTCAATCGGCTGGAAGCAGGCACTCTCGCCGGGTATCGCCCCCCCGGAGTCGCGTTGCAGATCCCGCCCCAGGTGGGCGACCGGGTGCTGGTCGAACCCCGCAGCCTGACGGCGGCGCACGATCTGGGCGTCGAGGTTCACGTGTGGACGATCAACGACCGGGCAGAGATCGATCGACTTCTCGCCCTCGGCGTCGATGGCATCATGTCGGATGCGCCGGGCCTGATCAGCGCGGCGATTGCCCGGTGACCGAGCCGATGGTCGCTCGAGCCGGCGCCGCCTACTAGTGTCCGGAGTCAGAACACTAGTGCAGGGACGCACCCGGCACGGCGCGCTGCACCTCGGCTGCGAGGTCTTTCATCGCCTTGCGCAGCTCGCGCGTATTCCCCTTGAGCTCCCGCTCGAGCTTGCGCCGCCGGCCGCGGCTGCCGGTCTGCAGCGCCGCGACGTAGGAAGACTGCAAGGCCTTTCGCTTTCGCAGGACGCGGTCGACCAAGGCGAGGGACAGCAACCCTACGTTCTCGCCTCGGCGGCGATCGGAGGCGGCGATGAATCGGCTGAGGATTCCCGTATGGTGCTTCTCGACCGCCGAGGCCATGGTTGCCGAGCGGACGGGACTGCCGTAGACGGCACTCGCGAAACTCTCGAGAGCAGTTCGAAGGTCGCCGGCACTGAGCGCCGTGTCGCCGCGAACGACCAGGTCTTCGCAACGCTTGAGCCGTGCCCGCTCGACGGTTCCCGCCAGCGGCTCGGCGGCGGCTTGCCAAAGGAGACTACCGAGGTAGCCGAACACGGCCAACCCGGCGGCGGCAAGTACCACGGCCAGCAACAGATCGAACATCGGGACCCTGCTTATACCGTTGCGGCGGCCGCGAAACGAGCCGGGTGCACCACGGCAATCGTCGCGCATCCAACGCGCCGTCGTCACTGCCGCTGAAAAATTGACTTCGAGACAAGGCCTCCGTACGCTGGCAGGATCGTTTTTTGCGTACCGTCCAAACCTCGAGGGAGATCCGATGGTGAAGAGTGTGTGGCTCAGCACGGCGCTGGCGGCGCTGGTAGCATTCCCGGTAGCGGCCAGCGCGGGGTGGATGATCGAATGGAAGCATACCTCGATCCGCAACGAGACGCGTCAGGACAGCAAGAACGCGACGGCCTACATGGACGGCAACAAGTCGAGGATGGAGCAGGAGCACCTCACGACGATCTACGATTACGGTAATTCCAAGTTCACGATCATCAACCCGGAGTCCAAGTACTTCTGGAGCGGTACCGACGACGAATACGTCAAGCTCACCGCCAAGCGGCGGCAGGAGAAGGCTCAGCAGAACCTCGGTGTCGGCAAGAAGAAAGATCCCGAGCTGCTGCCCGAAATCGACGAGGACTCGCTGCCGGAAATCTCCGTGGTTCTGTCGGGAGAGACCCGGGAGATCGCCGGGCATCAAACCACGAAGTACCTGGTCATGGTCGGCGAGGAGCTGTTTCAGGAGGTCTGGGTTGCCCCCGACCTCGACCTCTCATCCGACCTCGATCCGAAGAAGTTCATCGAGTACCAGCAAACGACCAGCCGGGGCATGGTGGGCCGATCCTCGAAGGCATACCAAGCTCTCTACCGCAGCCCGGCCTATCTCGACCTTCTTCGCAAGGGCTTCGCGCTCGAGACTCTCTCCAATCACCTCGCCGGCAGCTTCGAGCGGAGCGCCCGATCGGTACGGCAGATCGACGTCGAGCCGTCGAAGTTCGCGGTGCCGGAGGGATACCGGCGGGTCCGACTCAGCGACGTGTTCGATCTCGAGAAGAGATAAGTCGCGAGAACGCGATCAATCGCCGTCTTCGTCGAAGTGGGCGCGGATGATGCGATCCTTAAGATACTCCAGGGTGCCGAGATCCTCGATGATCTCGCCGCCGGTGTCGTAGAAGAAAATCTCCCCGTCCTTGTTGCGGCCGACCGCAACCAGCCACTCGAGCTCGTCGCGATCCTTGAGTAGGTAGTTCAGGGTCTCGGACACACCGCGCCCCGGCAGGATTGTGATCTTCGGCCTTTCGACCTTCTTGCGTTGTCTTGCCATTACAACGCCGAGGCTACTCGAATCGGGTATGCGGTAGCAATCGGGCGACCCCGATTCAGTAGAGGCTGCAGCGAGCTACGGTCTCTACGTGGTAGGTGTGGGGAAACATATCAATCGGCTGAATCTCATCGACGCGATAGGCCT
>JANQHZ010000039.1 GCA_028282445.1 Candidatus Binatia bacterium
GTCATGCTCGCCGGCGAGTCGAAGCTGGCCCGGCAATACGCCGTCTATGAGGCTCTGCGCCGGCTCGGCGTTCGCTTCTATCACCCCGAGGAGGAGTACGTCCCGGCGCTGCCGGTCGATCAATTGCGGCGACGGGCCCAAACGCCGACCGCAGTGGCGCAGCGCGACGCCCAAGCGAACGGGACTGCCAGCAATTCTAGTGAGGATTACGTTCCCGACTTTCGCTTTCGCGGCTTCACATTCCACGGCGCGCATCCGCTCGAGAGCCTCGAGTCCTTCTCGGACGGCAACTTTCCGATCGATAACGCGGAGAACACCAACGACTGGATCGTGAAGAACCGCGGTGAGAGCTTCCGCGGCGCCGGTCGCGGCGTTTCGTCGCCCGAAGCTCGCGCCAAACGCGTACAGGAGCTCGATGAGATGCGACAGCTGCTGGGAATGTCGCGTGCCACCGGCATCACCCTGCACAACGTCCAACAGGGCGGACGCCCGCAGATTGACCCGTCATCCGAGGTACCGGTACGCGAGCAGATCGAGACACTGGTCGAAGAGCGGCTAGCGGGCGCGCCCGACGCTACCCAGTTCGGCATCCACTTCGGCCCGACCGAAGTATCGGTGACGCCCGACATCGAAACCGTGCAGTGGATCAACTGGGCCGGGCAGCGGGCAATCGAGCTGCGACCCGATATCCCGGTCATCATCAACAACCACACCAGCGGCGGCCAAGCGGTCGACAACTTCAGCGACCTCGGTTGCCCGCCCGGTACCAACGCGAGCGGCGTCTGCGACTACTACGACCTCGCCTTTCACACCGACCCGCGTATCGGGGTATCGGTCCACACCGTCATGCTGCCGCCACTCGAAGGGCCGGCGTTCGTCTACAACCAGGTCACCTTCGCCCACAAGCTCTGCTTGATGCAGCGCGCCTCCGCCGAGGGGCGCCCGCTCGACTGGTTCCCGGAGGGTTCGTGGTGGCTTTCCTACGACAACCCAGTGCCGGTCTACCTGCCGCTCTACATCGCCGCGCGACACCGCGACGTCGAGCTGGTGGCGCCGCTGCTCGAGAACCGCGGCGGAACGCTGCGCAGGCACAAGTTGTTCAACAGCGGCCACGAATGGGGCTACTGGCAGCAGGACTACGCGGTCGGCATGTGGCACTGGAACGTCGACGTGCCGATCGAGGCCGTTCTCGGCGAGCTGGCCGACCCACTCTGTGACCCGGCGGTCTGGCCGGCGAGCTGCGCAGCGCGCGACGAGATGATCGCGGTGCTCGGCGAGGTCATGGAACACCAGTGGGAGATGTTCTTCGACAGCACCGACTACGCCGGCCGCCCCGGCGGGCGCTACACCTATTTCTCGGGCGAGGATCCCGCCGAAGAGCTGTCGGCGCGCGCCGGCTTCATCTTTCACCCCCAACCACCGACCTTTGGCGAGGCCGCCGGCTGGAGCGAAGACGACGCAGCGCACTTCGTCGAGACCGATATCGCCGCCCTGCGCGACGCGGCCGAGGCCTACGCCGGCTGGGAGCAGCGCCTACGTGCGGTCGACGATTCGGTTCCGGCCGCCGGCCGACCGTGGTTGGCCGAAGTGATCGACGGCATCGAGATCAATGGCCTGCGCGCGTCACACGTCGCCGATCTCTACGAAGCGATGATCGCGCTCGGAGCCGCGCAACGAGCTGAGCAAGAGGATCCCGGTGCCGCCGCGCAGCCGCTGGTCGACCGCGCCGCGGCCACGATGCAACGCGCCGAAGAAGTCATCCGGCGGCGCGAGGCGGCGTACCGTTATCCCGCCGAGCAGGTCTACGGTGGTGGGCTCACAGCGGAGACGGCTGTGCCGAACGGCACCACCTACGAGTACCGCGTGCACACCAAGACCCACCTGTTGACGTACTGGCACGTCCGACAACAACGAGCCACCGACGTCATCGCCGGCGAGATGGAGGATCCCAACCGGGTCGTTCTGTCGCCCGTGTTTGCCGATGCCGGCGTGCCTCTCGAATTACTCTGGCCGGAGATCGCCGGTCTGGTCGCCGACCTCGACCTCGGCGACGGCTCGAGCGCCGGTCCGGACGTCAGCACCCACGTCTACCAACAGCCGGGAGTGTTTCCGATCGACGGCACCATCGAGATCGACAGTACGCCGATCGCCGTGAGCGGAGCGGTCGCCCGCACCGACCTCCGCGCCAACTCCGCGCTCGCCGCACTGACGCTAAGCCGACCGAGTGACCAGGTAGCGGTCGAGTTCATCCGCGGCGTCGCTCCCGCCTTCTACTTCGCCGCGGTCGAGGACGCGTTGGCCATCGCGACCAGCGTCACTGCCGACGAACGCTTTCACTTCACCGACGCCACCGCGACCGCATTGTCACGCCAAGGCGAGCTCTTCACCAGCGACCCGGTCGATATCCGTATGCAACTGGTCGGATTGGTCGGTGGCGACGGTAGCCCCCGCTTCGTCGGGCTCGGCGACGTCGCCTTCAGCGGTGTGCTCGACGACGACGGATTCGGCGACTCGTTGAGCGTCACCGGAACCATCTCCGTGCGCGACGTCGTCGATCTCCTGGTCGAGCTGGTCGGCTTCGACGAGCAAGGAGCGTTCGCGTTCCTCGCCGGCGTCTACGGTGTCACGGTCGAAGAGCTCCCAGCCGACGCGCCCTTCGAAGCGACGCTGGAGATCTCTTCATAGGGCGGCCGACCACCGGCAACGGAACGGACGATGTGCATTTCGTAGGGCGGCCCTTGGGCCGCCACGGCCGGCTGCCGAACCACCCAAGAACGGCGGATGATACGCGGCGGCCCGAGGGCCGCCCTACCGGAGCGCGGCGGATGATGCGCGGCAGGTGATGCGCGGCGGGTGATGCGCAGCGGATGATGTGCGGCGGATGATGTGCGGCGGCCCGAGGGCCGCCCTACCGGAACTGGCCGAACCACCGGCAACGGAACGGACGATGTGCATTTCGTAGGGCGGCCCTTGGGCCGCCACGGCCGGCTGCCGCCCTACCGGAACTAGTAGAGCCAGGCGGCGACTGCCGCGGCGATTGCCAGTGCTGCGATGCCGATCGAGCTCACCCACACTGCCCTGCTCGCTTGAGGTTCGCGGTGCTCCGCCTCGAGGAGCTTCTCCAGCAACGGCCGACACAACTCGAACGGCGCAGCGTCACCAGCGAAGGTCTTGAGCGACAAGCGACGCTCGAGATGGATCGCGTCGAGGGTGGCGGTCAGCCGGTCTCGCAAAAGCTCCGGGGCCTGACCGCGCACCAGCGCGATCGCGACGAGACGATCGCCCTGCTCCATGACGATCCCCAGATCGCTTGGTTGAGCCGAGAAGTCGCCTCCCTGCTCGTCGCTCATTCCCAGCATCGCGCGCACGCGAGCCACCGTTGCCGCCAGCTGTTCTTGCGACATCGAACGCGACTGCGGGTTCTCGACCTCCAGCAGCATCGCGCCCGTAGCGCGATGGAAGAGAAGGACGTACTCCACCCGGTAGACCAGAGTGTGGCGATCGGCGACCTCGCCAAAGCTGACTCCGCTGCGGCGAGCTTCGATCAGCCAGCGCAACCCGGGCGCGGTCGCGGCCAGCCGCAGCATGCGCAGCGGCGACGCCAAGCGATCGCGAACGGCACCGCGGATGGCGGCACCCATGACTGGTGCGAGCACACGCGCCGCCGCTTCGGGATCGCGTCGAACGAAGTCGGCGAACGCAGTCTCGATGGCCGGCGCCAGCGCTTCGCCCAGTTGCGGATCGCCGTTCGGACGCAGGCGAACCGCTCGCGGCAGGATCTCGCTCACCGCCTCGGCGCGGTAGCTCGGATCGTTGAGCCAGCCCTGCAGGCTGTCGAGCCGCTGGTCGTCGTAACCGAGGAGGATCTTGCGCAGGTTGTCGAGATGAAGCTCGGCCGCTGCCACCTGCTGGGCCTCGGCCTCGGCGACAGCCGGGCGCGCGGAGCCTTTAGACTCCCGCGCGCCCCCGTCCGCCTCTTGGTCCTCGGTGAGATCAACCCTGATGGGTTGCGAGGACATTTCAGCGTGGCCGCTTCGCCGATACCTGGTTCGCCAAGTCGCCGAGCATGGTGCCGAGCCCGGCCCAGTTCACGCTTTCCGCGCGCAGCTCTTGCGCATTGCGATCGAGGGAAGCGCTCAGCTCCTCGTAGTTGTGACGAAGCGAGTTGCTCAGACTCGCGCTTTGCTGGGCAAGCTGGTCGCGCAGCTCCTGCTCCGCGCTCAACGTCCGGGTCGACAGCTCCTCGACCCGACTCGTCATGTCGTCCATCGCCGAGCGCAGCTCCGCCGCCAACTTGTCGAGGCGATCGGCGCTGACCTGCTGCGCGGTCGTGATCTCGGTACCGAGGTTGCGCACCTCTTCCTTGATCTGTTCCTCGAAGGCTTCCATGCGGCGCTGGATCTCGAGCTCGGACTGTACGGCCTGCGCCTCCAGACGACTCTCGAGGTCGGCAAAGCGGCGATCCGACTCGCGGCGCTCGGCACCGAAGAGAATGTCGCGAATCTTTTCGAGATCGAGCAACGCCTCGGCCGCGATCGGCGACGAGTCGGCGCGACCGTTGGCGGCGGCGCCGTTGGTCGGGCGCAGTCGCGCGGAATCCGTACCGTTGCTCGCAGCGGGCTCCACGCCCTTCAAGTGGGATCGTTCCATCCGTGCACACCTCCTGGTTGGGTTTCGCTTGCGTAACCCGAATCGCCGGTCGCTCGCCGCGGTCTCGCACCTACCCGCGCCTCTTCACCGACCCCACACCCCACCAGGCACACTGCGCACAGATCGAAGCGATTCGGGCTCACTGATTTTTCCGGGCTCCTTTGAAACGACAAAGACGAGCGCACGTCAAGTGTGAATTCCCGGGCAACTTCACGCGAATCGGAAGCGCGTCGACTCGCGGCAATCCCCACCTGTGGATAAGTCGTGGGGAAGGAAGGCCGGGGATTGAGTCGGAGCCTTGCCGAGCAACGCCAAACGGCTGTGGACCGTTCCCCAGCTAGCCTTGGGCGAACTGTGGAAAAGTATCTTCCGACCTTCGAGAAGGGGATCGGAAAAGATTGAGCGCGGCGTCGCCGGTAGGCGATGCACGCCGGCCGGCGTCACGCCTCGACTTGAGCGAGGACTGCGATGCGCTCGCGCTTGGAGACCACGACCCCGCCCGGACGCTCGATCGTCACCGCGAACATCTTGGCCTCGCCAACCGGTAGCGCGGCGCGGATCGGAACGACGACCTCGTCGACACCGGCCGGGATATCGAACACGCCCCCGTCGACCGGATGCGCGTCGTCGCGTTCGGAGTCGAAGATCCAAAGTTGGTATTGGCTTTCCGCCGGGTCGTTCGCCGCCAGTCCGGAGAAGCGCATGAATCCCTGTTGGCGACGATCGCTCCACACGACGTCGCCGGTCGCTCCGACCGCCGCCCGATCCTCGGTCGCCGACCAAGCGATCGGCCGCGCGTCGGCGGCGGCGTCCATCAGCGCGGTACGCAGGGCACCGGCGTCCGGCGACGACTGCGGGTAGTTCAGGAACACGACCAAGATCCACCCGGCTGCCGCAGCGAGCCAGCCAACCGCGGCAGCCCAGCGCGCACCGCGCCCGCTGCGCGCCGGCGGTTTCACCACGACCGGCGTCTCGTGAGCGGCGAAGAACTCCTTGGCGTCGCGCGTCACCTTCGCTCGCAGCAGGTCGGGCAATTCGACCTCCGCCGGCGCGGCGAGGAGATCCAGCGCAGCCGCGGCGAGCGCCAACTCGTCCGGGTCGACCTCGGGAAACTGGCCGAGTAGCTGCTCGAGCTCGCGGCGTTCGCCGGCGTCGAGCCCCTGCGTCGCCTCGTCGGCCAGCAGCTCTTGCAATCGCTCGTATTTCGCTCCGCCAGTTTCCATTTCAACGACACTCTATCGCGGCCGCACGCGCACGCACGCCGCTCGGTTGTAACTCGCCGACACTCCTCTTCGTGTTCAGATGAAGGACCTCAGGCACGGGCCGCCCCCACCCCGGCCCGCAGTCGATCGCGTACCCGCTGCAACCCGCGCCTCACGTTGGTCTTGACCGTGCCGAGCGGCATACCGGTCGCCTCGGCGATCTCGCCGTGGCTGCGGCCTTCGACGATCGCAAGCCGAATCACTTGCTGCTCGGCCGGCTTGAGCTCGGCGACCGCTGCTGCCGCCTTCTTGAGATCAACTCCGGCCTCCAACCGCTCCGAGCCGTGGGTGGGATCGGCGAAGTCGAATCCGCCCTCGCCGAGCTCGACCGGCGTCTCGTCGGGACGACTCGATCCGCGGCGAACTCGATCGATCAGACGCCGGCGGGCGATCATGGCGACGAAGGTCGATTCCGCCGCCTTGGCCGGATCGAATCGCTGGGCGCTCTGCCAAAGCGAGATGAAGACCTCTTGGACGGCATCTTCGATTTCGATCGGGTCGGAAATGTATCGCTTGGCGATCGACCACACCAACCCACCGTAGCCACGGATACATTCCGCAACCGCATCCGCTTCGCCTGCGGCAACCCGCTGCAATACGTTCTCCGACACCGTTCTCAACCCAGCGAGCGAGGTTCCTCAACCGAGCGCTCCCGAAACCGGGGTCAAACATCTCGCCGGCGGTGGGTCAACCCTCGGGGACGATTCGCCCCCACGACCTCCGGTGATCGCGCCTCAGTCGTCGAGCAGCGCGTCCCGGAAAGACGCGTCGATCGGCCTGTCTCCCAGCCAAATCCCGAAGTAGGCTCGAGCGAAATCGGCGCCTTCGACCGTCGCCAGCTCCTGGCCGTTGAGCGCCAACTCGGTCCCCTGCCCCGGTACGTAAGTCAGGGTGTAGCGATCGCCGGGTTCGACCGACCGGTAGCTCCGGTGCAGCAGCTCGATACGCGGGCGCAGGCGCTGCAACTCGACCTCGGGCACCGAGCGAGCCAACAGCTCCTCGGCGGCTTTCGCGAACTGCTCTCCGTCGATCGACCAGTAGTAAGACAAGTCCAGACGCTTGGGCACGTCGCCCAGCACTTCCTTGCGCTCCTCGCAATCGCTCATGTACAGCCCCGCGGAGTACCCCTTGAAGACCGTCATGTAGCGCAGCAGGGCGGTGGAGCAGAGACGCAGCTCGACGGCTTCCGACTTCACCGCCGGAGCGAATTCGACGCCGGATTCGACCACGGCACCGGCCGTCGACGTCACCGACGCAGCTACCGCGGCGGCGGTGACGTTTTGGATCCACTTTGATCGGAATTTAGTCATGGCTGAGTCCTCCCAGGATATTGAGCGATCGTAGGAGCTTTCGCAACGTGGGTCGGATTGGATTCAACTCTTTCGAATTCACCTGGAGCGAAAGATCCGCGATTGCACCCGGTTGCCCCCTTACAGACCCGGCACAGACACCTCGGGGCGCTGGAATCGGTAATGCGATACCCACCACTCTTGTCCGCCACGATAGCCGAAAAGCTCGGAACAAGCCATCAGGAACAGCCGCCAACGCTGCGCCAATCTGGCCGGCGGCAAGGGGTTGCCGGAACGAGCCAGCGCCCTCTCCACTTCCTCGCGGCGGGAATCCAGCAACCCGAGCCAAGCCTCCAAGGTCCGCTGGTAATGAGTACCGCCGACCCGCCACTGCCGCTCGATCTTCAGATCGTCCTGGAAGCACAGCAGCAGGCGGTCCGACGGCATCGTGCCGCCGGTGAAGAACTCCCGCGCCATCCAGTCGTTGGGGCCCGACGGGAGGTAGAGATAGCCGTATTCCCGGTGGCAGAAGATGTGGACGAAGAGCTTGCCTCCCGGAACCAGCCAAGAGGCAATTCGTCGCATCAGCAGTTGGTAGTTGCGCATGTGCTCGAACATCTCCACCGACACGACCCGGTCGAAGCTGCCCTCGGGCTGGAACTGGTTGATGTCGGCGGTGACGACGGTCACGTTGTCCAGACCGAGCAGCTTGCAGTCGGCCTCGATCGACTCGCGCTGGCCGGCGGAGTTGGACACGGCAACGATCTCGCTGTCCGGGTACTGTTGCGCCATCCACAGCGTGAGTGAGCCCCAACCGCAGCCGAGCTCCAGGATCCTCATCCCGTCACCGAGCTCGGCACGCTCGCAGGTGAGGTCGAGCATCGCCTCCTCGGCTTGATCGAGCGTCGTGTTCTCGCCCGGCCAGTAGCAGCTGCTGTACTTGAGACGTTTGCCAAGAATCAGCCGGAAAAACT
>JANQHZ010000059.1 GCA_028282445.1 Candidatus Binatia bacterium
CCGGCAACCGTAGTGCTGCTCATCGACAGCCCGCGCAAGCAGCTGCGCAGCGGTCGGGTCGAGGCGACTCTGGAGGTCCACACGGCCAATGAAACCCGATTCGTCGAAATCGACGACACGCCCTACCCCCTCGAGTTCGACGCGTCCGCTGCGCTAGCCGACAGCCTCGAACGAAGCCGGTTTTGGGAAAGTCAGTTCGCCAGATTCCTCGGCCGTGCGATCGGTCTGCAAAAGGGCACCGCGCTGACCGCGATGGAACCCTACGTGACCGGGCGAATCCCCGTCGTCTTCATCCACGGTACCGACTCCAGCGCCGCGACGTGGGCGAATACGGTCAACGACCTCCAACGCGACCCACGCATTCGCGACCGCTTCCACTTCTGGTTCTTCTCGTACGAATCAGGGAACAATATCCTGTATTCCGGCATGCTGCTGAGAAACGCCTTGAACGAAGCGGTCGAACGATTTCGTCAAGCCGGCGGCGGACGATGCCTCGACCGCATGATGATCGTCGGCCACAGCCAGGGCGGCCTGCTCACCAAACTCATGGCCGTCAGTAGCGGAACGGCGATGTGGGATACCTACTTCAACGAGCCGTTCGACGAAGTGCCCCTGACCGACCGGATGCGCGCCGTGCTCGAGGATATGGCGTTCTTCGAGCCACTCCCCTACGTTCGCCGGGTCGTGTTCATGTCGACGCCGCACCGAGGCAGCTTCATTGCCGGACGACAACTCGTCCGGCGACTCGCGGCCCGAGCGATCCAACTCCCTCGCGAGGTGGTGGCGCTCAGCGCCGACCGCGCCGGCTTGGACCGCTACTTGCGCCCTGAGAACAAGCTGGGACGACTCTCGACTGCGGTCGACAACATGTCCCCCTCGGACGCATTCATCCGAACCAGCTCGCAGTTGGCGATCGACGACCGCATTCGCGCTCACTCCATCATCGCCCTGCTGCCAGGTGAATCCAAGGAGACCGGCGACGACGGAGTCGTGAGGTATTCGAGCGCTCACCTCGACGACGTCGAATCCGAGTTGATTGTCCGCTCTGGTCACTCGGTGCAATCGAAGCCGGAGGCCATTGAAGAGCTACGTCGAATCCTACTACTCCACGCAAATGAGTTCCCTTGTCACGTGAGACGTCCGCAACAAATCGACTACCCCGGAGACCCGCTACCGGAGGAGCTTCACGACTCTTCGGCATCGGAGGAATAGGTACGCCATGAAGAAAATCGCGCTATACACCGCGACTACCCTGCCACTGCTGCTCGCTTCCGCCTGGGCGAGCGCGGCGATCTGGATCGACGGCCCCGGCGGACTCGTCCGGTACACAGCCGTCGCACCGGTGCTGATCACACTGATCGCATTCGCCCGGCTCTCGCTTTCGCGCGCAGTGTTGGCGTCCGTCGCGATGTTTGGCGTCGTGATCTGGTGGTGGAGCTCGATCCCGGCCAGCAACGATCGCGAGTGGCTAGCCGACGTAGCACGCACGCCTACCGCCGAATTCAACGGAGATCTGGTCACGATTCGAAACGTCCGCAACTTCGACTACCGAAGCGAGACCGACTTTACCGAAAGTTGGGAGACCAGAACCTTCGACCTGAGCACGATCGACGGAATCGACTTCTACCTCTTCTACTGGGGATCGCCCTACATCGCCCACACGATCGTCAGCTGGTCGTTCTCGAACGGCACCCAGCTGCCGATCTCCATCGAAACGCGCAAGGAAGCGGGCGAGTCGTACTCCGCCGTACTGGGGTTCTTCAAGCAGTTCGAGCTCTACTATGTGATCTCCGACGAGCGCGACGTCATCAGGCTCCGCACGAACTACCGAGGAGAAGACGGCTACCTATACCGGCTCAGGGGGAGGCCCGAGCAAGCCCGAGCGTTGCTCGAAGACTACTTGCGGGTCGCCAACGACCTGGCGGTCGAGCCCGTATGGTACAACGCATTGACGCACAACTGCACGACGACGATTCAGCAACACATGCAACACATCGCGCAGGGGCGCGGATGGGACTGGCGGATTCTCGCCAACGGCTCCATCGATCAGCTCGGCTACGAACGCGGCACGGTCAATACCAGCATCCCGTTCGACGAGCTGCGGCGGCGCAGCAACATCACCGACCGAGCCAAGGCTGCCGATCAATCGCCCGAGTTCTCCCGTCTGATTCGCCAGGGATTGCCGCCGCGACCGACGCGATAGCACGACCGTCCGGTCCCGGATTCGAGCTTCCGACTAGAGGACACTGCCGGCTGTCGGACCTTCAGGAGATTCCGAGCGGCGAACCGCGATCTTTCTCTCGCACGCGAAACGGCCCGTCCAGAGCCTTCAGCAGCTTCGGATCGCGCTCGTAGACATCCTCGCGAAAGTGGAGATCGCCGCCTCGAACAACCGCCGTGTGATACGCCAGCACGATTCGAATCGGCCGCTCCAACCTCACGCTGGTCGTCTTCCCCGACGCCACGACCTTGTCGATTCGCTCGCGCGTCCACCCCTGGTCGGCCAGGACGCGCGCCGCAAAGTCGAGCGGCTTTCGTATCCGGATGCACCCCGAGCTGAAGGTGCGCGTCGTCCGGTCGAACAGCTCTCGATGGTTGGTGTCGTGGAGGTAGACCATGTGCGGGTTGGGAAACAGGAACTTCACGACGCCCAGCGCATTGCGGGGACCAGGGGGTTGGCGGACCACGTACGGAAAGCCTTTGAGCGAAGAAAAATCGACCGTCGAAGGATCGACCGGGCTACCGTCGGGCGTCAGCAGTAGGTACCCCTTCTTCTGCAGATACTCGGGGTCCTTCCTGACCCCGGGGATAACGCTCCGCCGCATGATGCCCGGCGGGATCGTCCAGCTCGGGTTGAGCTCGATGCGATTCATCTCCGATTTGAACAACGGAGTACTGGTGAACTGCTTCCCGACCTGCACCCGTTCACGCCACACCACTTCGCCCGACTTACGCCAGAGCACCTCGAAGCCTGCGACGTCGACGACGATCAGCTCATCGTGATCCTCGTGAAGTACCCACCGCAGCCGCTCTAGATTCGCGCGGATCTGATCGATCCGTGCCTCCACAGGCACGTTCAGCGCCGCCAGCGTTGCCCGTCCGACGATCCCGTCGGTCTCCAGGCCGGTGCGGCCCTGAAAACGCTTGACGGCTTCCTCGAGCTTGGCATCGAATTGATCAAAATCGATTGCGTCGTCCGCGGTCGCAGAATATTCCCCGGTCGCGCTCAGGCGTCGGCGCAGGGCCTCGACGCGCGGCCCGGACATGCCGATCTCGAGCTTGCTTGTCCCCTCCACCCCTTCCCAGCCGCCTTCCGCCTCATACCTGCGGTACGTCGCGAGCGCACGCCGCATTGTCTCGTAGCTCTCCGTCTCCGGGCGAACCTGGGCGAAGACCGCCTCGATTCCACCGACTCGCAGGGCCGAGTGCAGAATCGGCGCCGGATCGGCGCCGGAGAAGGGCCTGGTGAAGTTGATGTGGGGATCGAGCGAGCTGGCGTCCACCTTGCCGAACATCAGATTGTAAGCCGCGCGCACGAACGCCTCGGACAGCAGAAGCTCGAGGTCGACGCGCTCGCTGGTCGACAAACCCGCAATCCCCCCTCCGCCCAGCAGCGAGTCGATCTCGGCAAAGCGATACTCGCCGGGAGTCAGTCCGTCACGCTCGAGGCGGCCTACCGCGCCCAGAAGCGCGGAGGTGCTGGAGTCGTCCCACAGTGGCTGGTTCTCCGACAGTGAGTAGATTCGAAAGATCAACTCGGCCGCATGCAGAGGCACGGTCCCGACTCGGCGGTCGGCACTGCTGCGGCGCTCGAGCTCCGCCGCGAACGCTTCATCCGCATGCGCCGCCCCAGGCGACGCAACCAATAAGAAGATCGCCGGCACCACCGCGACCGCCGCGGCGCAGCGGGGCCGAAACCGGGTTCGGTTGGTGATTTGTCTCACTTTTCGATCCTATTCTGCTTGAACGACTGCACAAGCTTCGAGGACCAAGGACCGTCTACACGGCCGGCCCTCCTGACGACAAAAACAACTTCTATCTCGGGGGAAACGCCGAGCGCAGAATGCGATTGAGCTCCTCGATCAGCGTAGGGTCGCTCAGGACTCCGGTGTGAGTCGCATCGAAGCCTCGGATCCCCACCGCCCCTTCCTGGGCGGCGTCACGCAGCTGGCTCGCCAAGCTGACCGTCCCGTCGTTGCTCTGCGGCAGCACCATGGAGGACTTCCCCTGGAAGGTGAAGATCAGATGGTGAGCCGGCAAGTGGGGAGAAGGGTGTGCGAACAGCTCGCCGAGGAACTCGCTTCCCGTCGCCAGGTCGTACCACGACGGAACCACCGCGGGCGATTTTTCGACTCCGGACTTCGCGGCCTCGTGCCCCGCCCATGGAGTCGAAATGGAGACAAAGTTCTGAATGTAGCGATTCGCCCCGTCTGCGACGTTCTTGTTGATGAAGTCCCGCGAGACCAACCCGCCCATGCTGTGAGCAACTACCGCCATGCGATCGAACTGGTAGAACTCCCGCAAGTAGGAGACGCCGTTGTTGAGCCAAGTCGCGGTTTCGTCGAGCCGACGCCCGGTGGGGTACAGATAAAACCACGGCTGAAAGCGCGCGCGATCGAGTCCTTCGAAGATCGTACGCCAGTTCTGCGGCGAGCCGCCGGCTCCGTAGACGAACAGGACGGGTATGCGACGGGGGTCGTAAGGTTCGAGGAAGTAGATCCCGATCCCGGTCTCGATCGGGAAGGATGCCGGCCGCCACAAGCCCTGCGTTCCGCGTTTCGAGGAGAAGCGTTCGTCGTCGAGATCGGCGATCTCCCCGACCTGCACGGGGATACTCCAGCCGCGCAGAACCTCGCTCAACGGCCGCCCCCCGACGTAGGCACGGGCCGCTTCGATCAGGTCGGTGGGCACTACCACCTCATCCGAGAGCCTACCTACGACTCGGCCTCGACGGGGTTCGTGCAAGAACGCGATCGGCTCCGGATCTCCGCGATCGTTCGCGAAGTACCACGCCGGCTCGCCCGGTTGGTACGCCGCATCCCCATCGAGATCGGCATACGCCGCAACCAATTGCCCCTCGGACGACTCCAGCAAGAAGCCGAACCCTCCGTGCTTCCCGGCTTTGGTCGCGTCGGCAGATACGATCTTCCCATCCGGCCCGCGGCGAACCACGACGACGATCACGTCCGCGTCGTAGTCGACGGCGTTGGCGATCATGCCACCGAGCAGGTACTCCGTCTCGAGCACCCGGACCTCTTCGTTGAGTCGCACCAGCTCGCATCCCGACCCAACCGCAAGTGC
>JANQHZ010000143.1 GCA_028282445.1 Candidatus Binatia bacterium
GGTCGGGAAGGCGACGCAATCGCCGGAGCGTATGAGCTCTGCGGCGCGTTCGATCGCGTCGGACGAGGCGGCTAGGAGCACGGCGATTTGCCTCGGCCCAAGTAGGGCGCTCGCAATCCCGTCGGCGACTGGTACGGTCGAGTGTGTGCGTGGTCGGTTTCCATCGGTTGTATTCCTGGCGATTCTGGCGATGGCCGCTTCTCTCGGCGCTTGTAGGCGCCATGAGCCCATCGAGGGTACGCCATTGTACGCGCCGTTCAATCGCCGCAAACCGATTGCCGTGCTTGCGCACCGGGTCGGGGAGGGTCGATATGAGATCGCGGTTCGCAGCCTGATGGCGGGGCCGATCGCATTGAGCCTGCGCGAGCTCGCGTTGCCCGGTGTCGACGGCGGGGCGGTCTCGCTAGTCAAAGAGCCCTTCGAGTGTCTGCTCGAAGCCGGGGAGCGGGTCCGTCTGCTAGCCGGAGACGATGGTCGCCTTGCCCCGTCTGCGGCCGATCTCACCGAGGTTGGGAGTCGTGCGATTCCGCTCGGCGAACCGGGGCGGTCGATGTACCGCGAGTGGGCGTGGTGGCGTCGGCCACGCGAGATCGAGCAGATCGATTCCGAGCTGCGGCGGCTCGATCGCCTACCGCTCTGTCGAACGGTTGCCTCGGTCGCGCGAGCTCCTCAGCAGGCGGGTGTAGCAGAAGACGACCAGAGCGGTGACGGTGCCGCAGCTGAGTAGCATGAGGATCCAGCCGGCGATGGTCACGGTCTCTCCTCTTGGGTCCAGCGGCGGCCGGCCTTGTGAATGAAGTAGGTCAGTAGCGAAGCGATGACGAGCACAAAGCCGACGGCGATCCCCGCTTCTCGCTGCTCGACTAACTGAGTGGCGTAGGTCGATGCGTTCTCGACCAGGAACAGGCCGAAGATCACCAGCAGATAGGTCGGCGAGACGTATTTGATGACAAACGCAAAACCCGGAGGAAGCTCGAGTAAGGCGCCGCGGCGGATCTCGGCGATTCCGCGCTCGGTGCCCAACACCCAGGAGAACACCACGACCAGCGTAGTTGCGAGCAAGAAGATGCCGACCTGCCCAATCCAAAAGTCCATCGCGTCGAGTGCGAGGAGATTTCGGCTGTAGTAGACAACCAACCCGGTGCCGGCGGTCGAGACGAACCCCAGAAGCGCGACGGCCCGGGCCCGCGTCAATCGCATCCCCTCTTCGAGGAAGGCCAGCACCGGTTGCAGCATCGAGATCGACGAGGTCACGGCCGCCAGGAAGAGCAGAAAGAACCACAGGAAGCCGAAGAAAGCCCCGAGCGGCATGTGCTGGAAGACGACCGGAAGCGTGTAAAAGCCCAAGCCGAAGGTAGACCCCCCAACTTTCTCGACGGGAGCGGGGCCGAGAAAGATGAATGCCGCTGGGATGGTGATCAGACCGCCGAGGCACAGCTCGCAGAACTCGTTGGTCGAAGCCGAGGAGAGCCCCGACAGGACGATGTCGTCGTCCGACCGCAAGTAGCTGCTGTAGCTGATGATGATCCCGAACCCGATCGAGACGCTGAAGAATACCTGTCCCGTTGCCTGTAGCCAGATTTCGGGATTGGCGAGCATGTCGAACAGGCTCTGACCGTCGGCAAGTTTTGGGTTCCACATGAACCCGAGCCCGTTGAGGACGTTCTGCTGCGGGAGCTCGGGGTTCGGGGTGCCGAGAGTGAGGACGCGTATCAGTACCAGCACCGCACAAACGATGAGAACCGGCATGGCGACGCTACAAAACGCCTCGATCCCGCGCGTTAGACCGCGGTAGATCAGGGCCAAGTTGAGGACGATCGAGGCGATCAATGCGATCAACACCGGCGACTGCAGGTTGGTAACCGATCCGTTCGCCTCGGTTCCGACCAGCGTCTCGAAGAAACGGGCGTATGCGTCAGGCTCGCCGCCGAGCGAGAGTTGCCCGGTCGCATAGCTCCAAGCGTAGGCCATGCACCACGCTTCGATGTAGACGTAATACATATAGACGATGAACGGCACCAGCACGGCGAGGACTCCGAGGAAATGCCCGTTTCGCCAACCGGTAACCGACCGCAGGATTCCCGGCGCGCTGTTGAAGCCTGCTCGTCCGCCGCGCCGGCCGATCGCCCACTCCACCCAGCAAATCGGAATCCCGATCAGCAGAATCGCGACGAAGTAGGGGATCAGGAAGACACCGCCACCGTACTTGGCGGCGAGTCCGGGAAAGCGCAGGAAGTTGCCGAGACCGACGGCGGAGCCGGCTACGGCGAGAACGACGCCGAGGCGGGATCCCCAGTGCTGGCGGGAACGTTCGTCAGCTCGGCTCATCGGGGCACGAGGCGACCAGGTCGTCGCCGTTCCACTCGAGTGGAATTCTGATCAGAGACTTTCCGGCAGGCGGTCCTTCGACGCAGAGGCCGGTGGCCGGTTCAAACAGAGCGCCGTGGGTCGCGCACTGGATGAACTGCTTGTCCTCGGTGAGAAAGCGGTTTTCGACCCAGTCCATGGTCATCGGAACGTGTCGGCACTGGTTGACGAAGGCGTGGTGCTCGCCTCGGTGCAGGACCACGAATGCCTCGACCTCGCGGCCGCTGCATTGGAGGTAGAATTTCTTGGTGGCACCCTCGGCGAGCTCACCGCGGTGCAGGACGATCTTCGACTCGCAGGCCATGGCGATGCCTCTTAGCCGCTACCATCCTTGTTGCCAAACGGCGTGCCCGAGCGGTGGCGCGCGGCACTGCCGCGCGCGGTGTCGTGGCCCCGTCGGCGACCACCGTGGTTTGCGCGGGTCTGCAAAGTCTGGCTCAATACTCGTTTACCAACCGCAAAGACGTGGAGGATTGTCGAACCATGCTACGAGCTCTTTCAATCGCACTCACCTTGTTGTCGCTGCTCCTGGTCCAAAGCGCGGCGGCGGAGAACCCCAAGGTCATGCTGAAGACTTCCAAGGGCGACCTCAAGATCGAGCTGTTCGCAGACAAGTCTCCGGTTACGGTCGAGAACTTCCTTTCCTACGTGAAGGACGGTCACTACGACGGCACGGTTTTCCATCGAGTGATTCCGGACTTCATGATTCAGGGCGGCGGGTACGGTTCGGATCTCGCCGAAAAGAAGACGAAGGCCCCGATCAAGAACGAAGCGACCAACGGACTGAAGAACGAGCGCGGTACTCTCGCGATGGCTCGCACCTCAGATCCGAATAGTGCCACGGCACAGTTCTTCATCAACACCGTCGACAATGCCTTTCTCGACCACAAGGATACGGGCCGTGGTTACGGCTACGCGGTGTTCGGCAAGGTCGTCGAAGGCATGGATGTCGTCGATTCGATTTCCAAGGTACCGACCGCCAAGAAAGGCATGCACCAGAACGTGCCGGTCGAAGCCGTGGTGATCGAGAGCGCGACCGTCGCAGAGTGACCGGCGCAGTCGGAGTCATTTTCGATTTCGACGGTATTATCGTCGACTCCGAGGAGCTGCAGTACCGCTCTTACGCAGCGGTTCTCGCGGATCTGGGTGCCGAGGTGTCTCGGCAGGAGTACGAACGAGAGTGGATCTCCGCTGGGCTGGGTCCGGAGTATGCGGTTCGGCAGTACGGGCTCGACATCGAACCGGACGAGCTTCGCAAGATCAAGGAGCCGGTCTATCGAAGGATGTTGCAGGCCGAGGCGAGGCTGATGCCGGGCGCTGCGCGGGGGGTCGAGCGACTCTCCGCCGAGATGCCGATCGCGCTTGCGACCAATTCGATGGCTGGAGACGTGGATTTGGTGCTCGACCCCTTCGACCTCCGCAAGCACTTCGCAGCGGTGGTGACGCGCGAGGACTACGCGGGGCGCAAACCTAGTCCGGATGCGTTTCTAGTGGCTGCGCAGCGACTCGGGTTGGCGCCGACGCGCTGTGTGGTCATTGAAGATGCAACCAAGGGCGTCGTTGCAGCCGAGCGGGCGGGGTGCCCGTGTATCGCAATTCCGCACGACTTCACCCGGTCGAACGACTTCAGCCGCGCGACGACGATGGTCGATAGCCTCGATGACGTCACTGCGTCCTTGGTGAGGAAATTGGTCGAGGAGAACCGCTTGGGAGGAGGCAGCTCGTGAGTTACAGCGCAGAATTGGTCCTGAGGTTCCTGGTCACCGCGTTCTTTGCCGTGGTTTTCTTGCAATCGGCTGTCGACAAGGTTCTCGACCGCGACGGCAACCTCGCGTACTTCACCGACCACTTCAAGAACAGTCCGTTTCCGGCGGAAATGATCCCGCTCATGCTCACTGCGATCACGGCGTTGGAGGGATTGGCGGGGATCCTATGCGCGCTCGGGATCGTGTCCGGAAGTTGGACGCGTGGCGGCTTTGGGCTCGCCGGGGCCGGCGTGGCGACTTCGGGAGCGGCTTTGCTGTGCTTATTGATCGGCCAGCGCCTCGCCAAGGACTACGCCGGGGCGGCAGTGATCGCCACCTACTTCGCAGTGGCGTTGATCGGGCTCACGGCCTTCTGAAGGACCGCGTCCCCCTCAAGCGGAGGACTCTTCGAGCAGGTGCTCGAAGTGCTCCTTCAGGCTTCTCCGGCCACGATGCGGAGCAACGGCATCGACCTCGCCGGCGGTGACGATGAACTCCGCCAGGTCGCCGAACTGGGTATTGAGCATCTTGATTCCGCTCGCCAGTCCCTTGGCGAGCCAGAGCGGGATCACGGTCAGACGAGGTGGCTTGCCGGCGACTTCGAATGCCAACAGCGCAGCTTCGCGCTGGGTCATGGTATCCGGACCCCCGGCCTCCACTTCGATATCGCTTCCACGCGCCGCCTCGACGCAGACGCCGGCAAGGTCTCGCCCATGAATCGGCGTGAAGCGGTTATTTCCATCGCCGACGAGGAAGACGCGCCCGCGCTTCGCCATGTCGAGCAGGACGCCCATGTCGGAGAAGTAGCCGGAGGGGCGGACGATCGTGTAGCTGAGGCCGGACGAGGCGAGGTCGCTTACCACTCGTTCGTGGGCGATGGTGATTGCGAGGTCGGCGATCTGGTCGGCGCCCAACATCGAGACGTAGACGAACTTCCGCACCGTGCTGCCTGCGCAATGGTCGATGAGATTGCGGTTGGCCTGGTAGTCGACCTGCTCGAAAGTCAGGCCATCCCGCTGGCGGGAGATGCCGACGGCCGAGAACACGGTGTCGATGCCGTCCATGATCCCGTCCAGGCTGCTCGGCTTGGTGATCTCGCCGACGAATACGTCATCGCAGTCGGCGGGCTCGATGGCAGGGGCGCCGAACGGGCCTGCCTGTCTGAGCTTGGCCTCGCTACGGGTCAGAGCGCGCACCCAGTAGCCGCTTCGTTTGAACTCCTGGACGGCATAGCGACCCACGTAGCCGGTGGCGCCGGCTACGAGTACACGCTTGCCCTTTGCGTCGTCGATGTCGGTCATGGTTCTGTGGGTTCCTCTCAGGCCGCGGCGTGAGTCGGTTCCTCGGTGGGGTGTGCCGATCCCGTCGCCAGCGTAAAATGATGACGATCATCTATCTCATGCCTGGGGCATGAGCGAAAACAGGAGCCTTGGGCGGACCGGCCGGTGACTCAACCCGACTTAGCGACTCGATGGTGGCAGGGCTTCCAGCGCCTGATGGAAGGAGAGTCGCAATTCCTGGCGTGGGTGGTGGGAGCGTACCTCGTCGTCGGTCTATTGGAGCTCGTTCTCCCCGCCGAGCGCGGGCAGGGGATGCGCGGCCGGGGGCGGAACCTGCTCTACTTCGCGATCTTGATCTCCCTCGGGCTGGGAACGTTGTCGCTCTGGCTCACGGTGACGTCGATCGGGTCGGCCGCGCATCTGCCCGTTTTCGATCGCGTCATCTACCTCCCGGCGTATCTATTTACCATGGACTTCCTCTACTATTGGTACCATCGCGCGCAGCATCGTTTTCCGGCGCTGTGGGCGGTGCACGAGCTGCATCATTCGGACGGAGAGCTCAACGTCACGACGAGCTATCGGACCTATTGGCTGGAAGCGCCGCTGCAATCGATTCTGGTGGGCACTCCGGTGCTGTTACTGTTCGGTCGGCCCGCGGCCGAGATCGGACTTGCCGCAGCGATCACTGCCCGCTTCTTTCTCCTCTTCGCCCACAGCAATCTCCGGCTGCCCCTCGGTCCTCTGACCCCGGTCTTCGTCGGTCCGCAGCTACACCGAATTCACCATTCGATTCTGCCCGAGCACCAGGACAAGAATTTTGCGCAACTGTTCCCGGTCATCGACGTCGTCTTCGGGACGTATCGCGCTCCCCAATCGGGGGAGTACCCGCCCACCGGCACGCCTGGCTTGGCCTCCGACGCGTCGCTGATGCAAACGCAGCTGCGGCCCTTCTCGACCTGGCTGGATCGCGGGCTACGAATGTTGGGGAGAGCGCGCCCTACGAGGTCCACCCGCTGACGGGCTTGTGTCGCGACGGCAGCCGTTGCGAGCGCTGGCGACGTCTCAAACCTCCCAGGTGTCTCCCTGGTTGAAGAGAGCGTCGAGATCGACCTCGCCGAGCTTCTCCTTGGCGGCCTGAACTTGCGCGACCGTTGCCTGGTCGTACGACGGCCGGTCGACCGCTCGGAAAACCCCGACCGGCGCCGGAAAGTTCGGCGGCTGCAGTGTGCCTAGCAGGAAAGCGAGGGCGGCGTCCTGCTCGTCGTGTACGAGCAGATCGTCTTCGGTGACTCCGTCCTTGAGCTCGACCACCTCGAGGCGATGGCCGGCCATGCGGATTCCCTTGTCGCGGTTCTTGCCGAACACCAGCGGTTTACCGTGCTCCAGGACGAGTTGGGTGTCCGCTTTGCTGC
>JANQHZ010000153.1 GCA_028282445.1 Candidatus Binatia bacterium
ACGGCAAAGTCCTCCGGCCACGGGCTCAAGCCAACTCCGAAACCAAATCGATTGTCGGTCATGACCGCGACCGAGCTGACCGACTTGGCGACCAGCACCGGGTGTCGAATCGGAAGCTTCACGACGAAGGTCGTGAAACGCAGGCGCTCGGTCACCGCGCCCATCGCGGGGATCAAGGAGAAAGGCTCGATGAAGGGCTTGCCTTCGAGAAACTCCCGACTGCCGTCGGGCGTGTACGGGTACTTGCTGTCGGACTCCTCCGGATAGCAAATGCTGTCCGGAACGATCATCGAGGTCCATCCGCTCTCGTCGCAGGCCTTCGCCAAGGGCAAGTAGTGGCTGACGTCACACATCGATTCGGCAAATGAAAAGCGCATCAAAGCCCTCCGCACAGATCCGTCGGTCGACGCGGTGCGCGCGACCTCGAGAAGCCCCCGGTCTCGACAGACTCAAGCTGCCGCACTAGAGTTCTCCGTTATCAAACGCAATCTCAAAGGGAGACAGTATCATGGCAACGAACGCGGAAAAGGCCCTCGAAGTCATTCAGGGCAAAGTCGGGCAAGAAGAGGGGACCGGGGATTGGTTCGAGGTGACACAGGACCGGATCAACGGCTTCGCCGACAACACCGAGGACCATCAGTTCATCCACGTCGACCCCGACAAGTGCGCCGAGATGTCACCGTGGAAGGTGCCGATCGCGCACGGTTTCTTGACTCTGTCGATGCTCACCCACCTCGACGCCTCGATCAAGAAGGACTCCTCGATGTTCGAGGGGATCTTGATGGGCGTCAATTACGGATTCGACAAGGTACGCTTCGTCAGTCCGGTGACTGTCGGCTCGAAGATCCGCGCCCGCAGCGAGATCGTGTCGGCCACGCCCAAGGGCGGCAACACCATCCAGCTCAAGCGCAAGATGACCGTGGAGATCGACGGTCAGGACAAGCCCGCCTGCGTAGCCGAGTGGCTGACCAACCTCGTCTACGGATGATTCTCATGGGTCGTGCGGCAGCCTCCGCCGGCTGCCGCACGACAGCTCAACTCTCGGCCTGCTCGCGGGCCCAACGGTAGTCCGCCTTGCCACTGGGACTGCGCTGGATGTGGTCCCGAAACACCACCGCCTTGGGCAACTTGTAGCGCGCGATGTGCTTCTCCGCCTCGGCGATCAGATCTTGCTCACTCGCGGTCGCTCCCTCGCGCAGGTGGACCACGGCGACCACTTCCTGACCCCAGCGGTCGCTCGGCCGACCGGCGACGACCACGTCGAAAACATCGGGGTGTTGCTTGATCGCCCCCTCGACTTCCTCGGCAAAGATCTTCTCGCCGCCTGAGTTGATCGTTACCGAATCGCGTCCGAGCACTTCGATACTGCCGTCGTCCCGGTAGCGCGCCCGATCTCCGGGGACGGCGTAACGCACGCCGCCGATGACGGGAAAGGTGCGAGCCGTCTTATCGGCATCACCCAGGTAGCCGAGAGGACATCGGCCGCTCTGCGCGAACCACCCCATCTCGTCGTCACCGGGTTGGAGCAATCGACCGAGGTCCTCCGACACGACACAAGCGCCCACCCCCGGCTTGAAATCGCCGGTACTGACTCCCGAGTCCTTATTGCTCGGGTTGCTCGCCTGTGCGCCCGTTTCCGAGGACCCGATCGAGTCGAGGACGGTGACGTGCGGGAGCTTCTCCAAGAACTCACGCTTGTGCTTGGCGGACAGGGGAGCCCCCCCCGACCCGACCACGAACAATCCGGACAAGTCGTAGGTCTCCTTGTCCAGTTGATCGAGGATCGGACGTGCGAAGGCGTCGCCGACAATCGTGCAGGACAACGCCTTCTCGCGCGCGATCGTCGACAGGAAGTCGTGCGGGTCCAGCTTGGTATTCTCGGAGGGAATCGCCACACCGTTGCCCATTGCGAAGTTTATGTACGTCGCCCACTGCGCGGCCCCGTGCATCAGAGGCGGCCCGATCACACTCTTGGACCCACCGCCCGCGCTGGCGTACGCGGCGATCTCTTCGACC
>JANQHZ010000211.1 GCA_028282445.1 Candidatus Binatia bacterium
ACGTCGCTCGGTCGATACCACCACCCGTCCTGCGTCGCCGACCGCTCGCGCAGAGTTGCTGAGCAGGTTGAGGACAAGCTGGTCGACCTCCTCTGCCACACCTCGAATCGGCGGTACCGGATCGAGGTCTAGCTCGACCGCGACCCCCGCTCCGAACAGATGCCGAGCCAAGCGCACCGTGCGACGAACGCAGTCGTTCAGGTCGAAGTCGCGACGAGCACGCTCGCTTCCGGGCCGCGAGAAGGTCCGCAGGTCGCCCACGATCCTGCCTGTGCGCCGCGCCGCTTCGCGACAATCCTGCAGCGCTTCGGCCACTGCCTCGCACTCCTGCGCATCCGCCGCGACGGAGAGCTCGGCGTCGAGCAATTCGAGATTGGCGGAGAGAATCGCGACGGGGTTGTTGAGCTCGTGAGCCACCCCGGCCACGAAATCGCCAAGGGCGCGCATCTTCTCGGATTGAACGAGCTGGCCCTCCGTCTCTTCCAGTCGCTTACAGGCCGCCGTCAGCTGCCGATTGCCGCGCTCGACCGCGTCGATGGCGGCGCGCAGCTCGCGATTGGAATCCTCGAGCGCACGCTCGCGACGCCGCAGTTGCTCCGAGACGTAACCGCCGACATAGGCGATCAGACCGAGCCCCAGCCCGAAACACGCCGTCCAAATCGGGAGGAAAGCCGCCGATTCGGGTGCCGCGCCGGCGCCGGCGAGTGCCGCCGGACCCAGAGACATCGCGCCGGCGAGGGCAGTAACCGCAATTGCACCGCAGGCCAATGCGACTCGCACCTCGACCAACATCGCCGCCCCCAGTACCTGAACTCCGTACATCGCCAGGAAGGGACTCGACGCGCCGCCGGTGCGAAACACGAGAAACGTAATCAGCAATACGTCGCCAAGGACGGCGAAGGCAGTCGCCGTACCGATCAATCGCCACTTCCGCACGGCGTAGTGATTCGAGAGATTGAGCAACGAAGCGCCGACAGCGGCAATCGCGCAAGGCAACGGATCCAGCAGCGCACCCGCCGACCAACCGATCATGCCCAGCAGGAGAAATCCGGCGATCGCCATCCAGCGAACTCGAACCGCCCAGCCGAAACGCTCCCGCAGCCCCTCAGTACACGGCTCGGGCAGAGCGATAACCGGCAGCGAGCTCGTCGCAGACACGCTCGTTCCCCTCACCGCGCTTCTGTTTCTTGACAGCCCAACATACCGTACCTAAGGATCTGGCTTTGTACGCGGGAGTAGGGACTGGCGATTTCAATCAAATATTCAGGCTACTCGGGCGTCCAATTGGCCAACAGGCCGGCCGACAGCCTCGCATTGACCGCCGGCGCTGGTATTCTCAGGCCAGCATTGGCGCGCAACCTGGAACGAGCTTCGCGAGCGCCAAGGGCGTAGCGGGCGAAGCGAGACCCCCGCGAAGGCAAATCGCGGCAAGGTAGGAACGATGGCAGAAGATCAAGAGAAAGAGGGTCGGGGCTTCACGGTTCGCGACCGACGTAGATTCTCCGAGGAGGGCGAATCCCGCCCCGACGAGGATTCCTCGGCCGAAGCGCCCGAGGCCGCCGCCGAGGCAGACGCCGCGGCAGCGACCGCTGCCGACGAGAGCGCCGACAGCGCAACGTCGCAGGCCGGTTTCACCCACGGCGACGCCCACGCCGCCCCCGAGATCAACTTCCCGACATTTGTCATCAGTCTGAGCACCCAGGCACTCGCCCACCTCGGCGAGATCCCCGACCCGGTCGCCGGCAACATACAGGTCGACCTGGGCGCGGCGCGCCAGCTGATCGACATTCTCGGCATGCTCAAGGAAAAGACCGCGGGCAACCTCGACACCGACGAGTCTACCCTGCTCGATCACGCCCTCTACGATTTGCGCATGAAGTACGTCGAGCGCGCGCAAAAAGGGTGATCGCCTCCCCCGGAGGCGCCTTCCCGCCTCCGCGTTCGACGCCTAAGGAGAACAATCGATGATTTCCAGATTTCGCGCCTTCCAGACGGTGGTCGCGCTCGCCACCGTAATCGTTGTTGGCGGGCTCGCCTCGACCAGCCAGGCGATTCGCTTCTGGGGCGAAGAAGAGGCCGAGGGCGGCAACCCCGCGACCGCGCCTGCCGCCTCCGAGGCACCCGCCGCAACGGCGGGTGCGGCCAAGGCCTCTGCCAATATGGTCACCGGGCTCCCGGACTTCGCAACCCTATCGGACGCCCTGCGCCCGTCTGTGGTCAACATCTCGACGTCGACCGCTCCGGTCCAGCGTCAGCCGCGGCCCAAGGGACGGGGTGGTCAGCATCCTCCGGGCTTCGGACCACGCGACCCCTACCACGACTTCTGGGAGCCCTTCGAAAAGTTCTTCGGCCCAATGCCGAGACAGCGACCGCAGCGCAGCCTCGGCTCCGGTTTCATTTTGAACCGCGAAGGTTTGATCCTGACCAACAATCACGTCGTCGAGGACGCCGACGAGATCGTCGTGTCACTATCGAACGAAAACGAGTACATCGCCGAGTTGGTCGGTCGAGACCCCAAGACCGACATCGCCGTGATCAAGATCGACGCCGACGAGGACCTACAACCGGTGACGCTCGGTGACTCGGAAACGCTGCGGGTCGGCGAATGGATCTTCGCGATCGGCAACCCGTTCGGCCTGCAACACACGGTGACCGCAGGGATCGTCAGCGCCAAGGGGCGATTCATTGGCCAGGGTAGCTACGATGACTTCATCCAGACAGATGCCGCCATCAACCCGGGCAATTCGGGCGGACCGCTGCTCAACTTGCGCGGCGAGGTGGTCGGTATCAACACCGCGATCTTCAGCCGCTCCGGCGGCAACATCGGCATCGGCTTCGCAATTCCGATCAACCTGGCAAAGGAGCTGCTCCCGCAGCTGCGCGAAAAGGGCAAGGTCGTTCGCGGTTGGCTCGGCGTCTACATCCAGAAGGTGACGCCCGAGATCGCGGAGTCGCTCGGGCTCGACGAAGCACGCGGAGCGCTGGTTGCCGACGTCATGGACGACACCCCCGCCCAAGAGGCCGGCGTCGAGGTGGGCGACGTGATCGTCGAGTTCGACGGTCACCCGATCCAGGAATCAAACGACCTCCCGACGATCGTCGCGAGGACGCCCGTAGGCAAGACGACCTCGCTGCAGATTATTCGCGGCGACAACCAGCAGAGCCTGACGGTGACGATCGGCGAGCTTGCCGACGGCGAAGTCGCGACTGCATCGGGCCCGACCGAGGAGCTCGGACTGACCGTCCAAAAACTGACCCCCGAGATCGCAGAGAGCCTGGGTATCGATGCCGAAACCTCCGGAGTCGTCGTCGCCGGCGTCGAGCCGGCCAGCGCCGCCGACGAAGCAGGGCTACAGCGCGGCGACGTCATCCTCGAGGTGAACCGCAAGGCGGTCGCGAACGAGACCGAGTTCGCCACCGCAGTTCGCAAGGTTGGAGCCAAGAAATCCATCCTCCTGCTCGTGAGACGAGGAGAAAACACGATCTTCGTCGCTCTGAAAAAGCCCAAGTCCGACGAATAAGACCAAGAAGCGAACGTCGAAGAGGTCGAGGCCGAAACGTCGGCCTCGACCTCTGATGCGTCGCTCGCTCTTCATCCTTACAGGCTCGGTACTCGTGCTCGCGGTCGCCGCCGGCGCGATGTGGGCCCGTAGCTGGGTCTCGGAGCTCGACCGCCGTGTCAGCGAGACTTTCGAAAGCGGTCCGTGGGACTTGCCGGCGCGTGTCTACGCAGCCCCCTTCGTGTTCCACCCGGGTCTTCACCTCGAGCAGGTAGGCTTCTACGATCGCCTCGCTAGGCTGCGCTACCGCAAAGTCACCACCTCCCCCTCCCGGCGGGGCGACTTTCGCCGCAATCCGCACGGGGTCGATATCTATTTGCGGGGATTTTCGTACCCCCGCCGCCCCGCCCCCCAACGCCGCCTACGGCTCACGACCGAAGACGGAGTCCTCACGTCGATGCTCGATCTCGACAGCGGCGCTGAAGTCTACTCGGCAGAGCTCGAGCCGGAGCTCCTGTCGGCAGTCCACCGCAGCTCTTGGGAACAACGTCGCGTGCTCACGCTTGCCGAAGTACCGCCTCGACTGGTGCACACCGTGTTGACGGTCGAAGACCGTCGATTCTTCGACCATGCCGGAATCGATCCGCGCGGCCTTGCGCGGGCGGTGGTCTCCAACCTGAGCGGCGGCAGGCCTCAGGGCGGCAGCACGATTACGCAGCAACTCGTCAAGAATCTCTTCCTCAGCCACGAACGCACCCTGCGTCGAAAATTGCCCGAAGCTTTCCTGGCGCTGGTCGTCGAGCGCCGATACTCGAAGAACCAGATCCTCGAGAGCTACCTCAACGAAATCTACCTGGGGCAGGACGGACAGCGCGCCATCCACGGAGTCTGGGAAGCTTCGCTGCACTACTTTTCGAGGCCGCCCAACGAGCTCTCGCTCGGTGAGACCGCACTGCTCGCCGGCATGATCCGTGCGCCCAACTCGACTTCTCCGTTGAAGCATCCGGAGCGCGCCCGACAGCGGCGGGACACCGTACTCGAGCAGCTCGCGCGCGTCGGCACCATCACCACCGGCGAGCTCGCGGAGGCGATGGCCGAGCCGATCCGGTCGGGTGCGTATCGCCGCGCCGCTTCG
>JANQHZ010000351.1 GCA_028282445.1 Candidatus Binatia bacterium
CACCGGATCTTCGAACCCGGCGTCGGGTAAGAACCCGATGCCCATCCCCGCCATGACGCATTGGCGAAGCAGGTGGATGTCGCTGCTGATCAGACCGGGGTCCACCTGCAGGGTACTGCCGTCGCGTACCGGCCATATGCGAGGGTCAGCGTCGGGAGCATCCCAGGCCAGTAAGTCGTGCTCGCACAAATCTTGTGGCGATCGCGGCGTTCCTTTGCGCCGGAGGTACTTCTTGCTCGCCAGCAGCTGCTCGCGCACGGACAAGATCTCGTACGACACCCATGGACCGGCGGGACTGCGGTTGCCGAAATGCAAAGCAACGTCGACATCGTCGAGCAGCCCGGCGAGGGGATCGTCCGAAAAGTGAAGGCGGGGACACATTGCGGGGTACTTCTGTCGCAGCGCCGCAAATAGTGGCGTCATGAGCTGCGGTGGCATGCCGACCGGAGCGACGATGCGCAACTCCCCTCCCGGCTCGGCACCGACTTCGCGCACCGAGCTCAGTAGGGCATTCGCCTCTTGGAGAATCACGCGACTGCGAGCAGCCAGGACCGTTCCGGCCTCCGTGGGGGTCACCCCGCTCGCGCCGCGATGCAACAGCGGCACCCGGGCTCGAGCCTCTAGCTCATCGAGGCGGCGGCGCAGCGTGGCACGCGCGAAGTTGAGCGAACGAGCCGCGGCAACGATCGAACCGGTCTCGACCACCGCGACGAATACTCGCAACTCCTCCAGATCCATGGCGACAGCCTAGCACAGATGGCCAAAATTTGACCATCAAAGAACCATCTTTGGACATTTTCAAGCCACCCCGAACAGCCTACGTTGCAGTCAACGAAACGGACGCTCGAAACCAACTCGACCGACAGAGCGTCGCAGACTGAAGAGGAGGAAGCGACATGTCACTTACGAGTTACGTACCCACACCCCAGTTCGAGGAGTATCGGGAAATCTTCAAAGAGCACTTCGAAATGGAGCGGCGCGACGGCATCATCGAGCTGCGCATGCACACGCTGGGCGGTGACGTTCAGTGGAACTTCGAGCTCCACCGGGCCATCTGGCAGGCATTCCAGACGGTCGGCGCCGATCCCGAGAACCGGGTGATGATCCTCACCACCACCGGCGACACGTGGATCGCGAACATCGACGACTCCAGCTTCTCGAAAGAGGAAGAAGATCGCCCCTACTACAGCTACGAGCACATGTACTACGACGGGCGCCGCATGTTGATCAGCCTCATCAATGACGTCGAGATTCCCACCATCGGCGTGATTCCCGGTCCGGGCGCGCACACCGAGCTGGCACTGATGTGCGACGTCACGATCTGTTCCGACAACGCCATCATCGTCGACCCACACCTCGATCTCGGCCTGGTGCCGGGCGACGGCATCCACAGCGCCTTCATCGAGCTCCTGGGAACCAAGCGGGCCGCCTATGCGCTCCTAACCTGTGACATCATGGACGCCCAAAAATGCCTGGAGTACGGCCTGGTCAACGAGGTGGTCCCGCGGGAGAACCTCAACGCCCGCGCCTGGGAAATCGCCGAGCGGATCAACGCCCGCAAGAGAACGACAGTGCGCATGACGGTGCCGGTGATCCGTCGTCCCTGGAAGCAGAGGATTGCCGACGACCTCGACGGTGGATTCGCCATGGAGATGCACGCGTACCTTTGCGACAGCCCGGAACACCGCGACGACATCGGCCGAACCACCTACGCACGAAGGCCGGAGATGGACGAGGCCGATCGCAAGAAGGGCATCCGTACAACCGCGGCACAGTGAGCAGTCGAAGATCGCGGATGGTCGCATCGCCGGCAAGCAGAGTCGAGCGGCGGCGCAGGAGGATTACGAGCACGAGCCCGGAGTCGCGCGCATGGGGTCGCGACCGGAGACCCGTTCAACTCCTCCCGCCGCCCGCCCGGCTTCGGGCGACGTCTGTTGATACTTCGAGCGTTTCGCGGCCCGGCGATCGCGGATGCACGGCGATTCGCATCCGGATCCGCCTCTTCGGTCCGACCTCTAGGCTACCCCCTTCAGGTAGCCGTCGGTGTTGGACCGAATGCGCGCCTTTGCTTCGTCCGGATCCTCTTCGACGAACTTCTCGTCAGGCGTGATCTTGAAGAGCGGTTGGCCCTTGTGGACGATCGTGCCGTCGGTATCGATCAGGATCTCATCGATGGTTCCGGCGAAGGGCGCGTAGACCTTGTTGAACATCTTCATGACTTCGATGATGTACAGCGGATCCCCGACGTCGAAGTGCTGCCCCTTGGCGACGAAGGGCGGGATCCCGGGCGCCTCCTGCGCGTAGTACATCCCGCCACTGACAGCGACGATCTCGTCGGCCTTGTTGACCGGCGGCGGTACGATGACCTTGGCCATCGCGGTCTGGTGCTTCTTGTCGAACAGGCGCTCGGGAATGGTGATGGTCAAGTCGTCGTTCACGCACAGCTCGAAAAAGCCGACCTTGTCGGCAATCATCGGTAGGACCCCGTACAGCTCGACACCGAGCTGGAAGCCGAGGTGCGCAGCGCGGACTTCCTTCCAACGTTTGGCGGCGAAACCCTTCGGCGCCTTCTCTTGGCGCAGCTTCGCATCGAGCTCGGGCCACGACTCGGCGCCAAGTCGCTTTTCGACGGCCGCGTAGAATGCCAGTCCGTCCTGCAGAACGTGCGCATCCTGCTCCCAGATGCGGTGCGCCGCGGGCAAGTCGGCGCCGGCGTCCATGTGCAGCAGCTCGTAGGTATTGGCCAGCACCTGCAACGGATTCACCAGCCAGCTCACGCGGCCCTTCTTGATAGCGAAGTTGCCCTTGTTGGAGCTGAGCCATGCCGACAGCAGGTGGGGCTGTCGGAGCACCCGCCCGAGCGGGCGCGCGATCAGCGTCCGCTTGAGGACGGAGAGATCCCGGGTCGCCTTGGCGGCCTCGGCGTTCCCTTTCACCGCCGTCAGATAGCCGGCGCAGAGCTGGTCGTAGGCATACTCGGGATCGATGTCGTGGGCCTCGCGCAATAGCTCGCCGATCAGCGTCAGGTAGGGCACTACAAACTGGGTGGTCGGCTTGGCGTCGACACCGTTGGCGAGGAACCAGTGGACCAAACCGTAGTGGAACTGCAGGTTGGTCTGCAGATCGTCGCCCCGGAGAACCGTGCGGCGGATCACCTCGCGCAGTCGCTCGTAGCTGTCGCGCCGATCGTCTCCGGTCGTGACCAGCAGCGCGATGTTGCTGTCGTAAGCGCCGGCGAGACGGTAGCGAACGAACAACCCGGTGTCGGGATTCTTGAAGCTGATGCCCTGATCGTCGCGAACCTCGCCCGGGATCGGGTCGGACCACGACATGATCTCCCCACCGGCATGCGGCGACAGCGAGTCGTCGGTGGCATTGAGCCGCGCCTCAACCGAAGCGGCCTCCCTCTGCACCCGCGTCGGTCGGGGCAAGCGCTGTTTGTGCTTGGCGAGCAACGCCATCGCTTCGACGACCGAGTGGACGTCGAAGAACTCTTCGTGATCTTCCGGATTAGTGAAACGCATTGCGTAGCACAGCTCGGAAACACGGTGCTCCACCTGAATGCGGGTGTTCACCTCCATGAAGTAGTGCCGGCTACCGTCGACGATGCACTCGAAGGTCGACGCGGAGTCGAGCTTCACTTCCTCGCCGAACCGTTCGGCTTCGGCTTCCATCCGCCGCAGGATATTCAGGTCCTGCTCGACGGCGTCGGCATGCGACTGGTTTCCGGCGTTGCGTTCGCGCTCGACCGCGGCCGCCAAGGTCTCCTGCGTGATCGAAACCTCGAGCAGCTTCTGTTCGTGCATCTGGAGCGAGCAGTCGCGGCCACCGAGCGAGATGGTCCACTCGCCGTTGCCGATGAGCTGGATCTCGTTGTGGCGCGTCGTCTCGATGTTGAGCTCGACCAGGATGTTCTTGTTGTCGCCGACGCCGAGCGCCTTGACCTCGGCCAGGATCTCGCGAGCCATGGCGGGCGCCTGGTCGGCGCTGCCGAGGATACGCTGCCCCTTGCCGCCGCCGCCGCCAATCGCCTTGAGCCGAATACGGCTGCCGGCATAGTCCTTGAGGATCGTCCCCACCTCGATCTCGAGCTGCTCGCAAAGCTCGTCGACGGTGTAGAGGTCGAGTCCGGCTTCGTAGGAAGCGCCGAGCACCGCATCGGCAACGACCTCGAGATCGAGGCTGTCGTCGCCGAGCTCGGGGACTTTGAGCTTGTGCTTCTTCGCGACTTTCACTAGTGCCGCGCGGTCCGGGTGCTTACGCAACAGCAGGCGTGCAGTCGCGTTGTTGATTCCGGGGGTGACGCTGACGTCGATCTCTTCGGCGGTCCGCTTCGCTTCGTCCTTGAAGCCCGCGGCTTGCACGACGTGCGACCCCGGTCCGACGAACTTGAGACCCGACTCTTCGATCGATCGGACAAACTCTTCGTTCTCTGCCATGAAGCCGTAGCCGGCAAAGATGTAGTCGTATCCGTTGTCCTTGGCGATCCCGACGATTTCGGCGATCCGCTGCGTGCGCTCTTCGGCGCTTGCCCCAGTGTAGTCTTGCACCGCGTGCACGCGCGACGGATCGAGTCGACGAAGCTCCGGAGCGAGAGCGCGCGGGTACGTGATCGAGTCCTTCTCGGAGAGGAGAATGCCCACCCTGGTCATGCCCATCTCGGCGAAGACGTCGAGGGCCTCCTGCCGGATCGGGCCACGGCACACGATGAGGATCGTCATGTCCTCGCAGTCGAAGGAGCGAGTCCACTCGAGCTCGGATCGCCCGAGCCTTCGGTCGCGGTGGATCAACGGGTTGGTGGGGGTACTTGCGTCGGCCATTAGTGGAACTCCCGCTGAATGCCGGAGAAAGGTTCCGGAGTGTAGTGCGACAAGAAGAAGTTCAGGCTCTTGGCGAGAGACGCGCGTACGTTGTTCGGCATGACGATCTCGGAGATCGACCCGAGGCTCAGCGCTTCGTTGGGATTCATCAGCTCTTTTTCGTAGCGAGCACTGAACCCTGCCTCTTGCTGCTTCACCCAAGCTTGGATCTCGGCTTCGGCCTCTTTCTTCGAAGCACCGCCGTCGATTGCCTTCTTGAGGCGACGCCGCGCTTGGAGCTGCATCTCGCGGATCTCGTCCTTGTAGACGAACTCTTTCCCGGCAGGACCCATCACCGCGACGCGCGTGGTCGGCAATGCGACGACGTGGTCGGCGCCGGTGGCGTAGCAGTTGAACGCCGCATACGCGCCGCCGAAGGCGTTGCGGATGATCAGCAACAGGCGAGGCGTGCGCAGGTCGATGATCGAGTCGAGCATGGCACGTCCGGCCTGCACGATGCCGCGGCTTTCCTGGTCGCGACCCGGCAGGAAGCCGGTCGTATCCTCCATGAAGATCACCGGGATGTTGTAGAGGTTACAGAAACGGATGAAGCGCGCGTTCTTGTAGGCGCAATCGACGTCAATCTGCCCGGAGGCTACCGAGCTGTTGTTGCATACGAAGCCGACGACATGCCCACCCAACCTGCCGAACGCTGTGATGGTGTTGCGCGCGCGCTGCGGTTGCAGCTCGAAGTAGTCGCCGTGGTCGCAGAGCTGCTGCAGGATGATGCTGACGTCGATCGGCGTGTTGTAGCCCGTCGGAGAGTTGAACGCCTTGCGCAGCAGGGTGTCGATCTCGCCGGTTGGGCGTTCGACCGGATCCGAAGTCGCCTGGAAGGGAGCGAGCTCGCGGTTGTTGCTCGGCAGATAGCTCAACAGGCGCCGCGTCGTGCGGAGCGCGCCGACCTCGTCTCGGACCGTCAGGTCGGAAACGCCGCTCTGCCCGTGCACTCCCGGGCCACCCAGCTCGTCGGCGGTCACGTCTTCGCCGAGCACCGACTTGACGACACCGGGGCCGGTGAGACCGAAGAAGGTGTTGGCGGGCTGGATCATGAAGCTGCCCTGGCGCGGCAAGTAGGAACCGCCGCCGGCGTTGTAGCCGAACATACACATGATGCTC
>JANQHZ010000422.1 GCA_028282445.1 Candidatus Binatia bacterium
GGCCAGGAGCTCGAGCGGCGGGGGATTCGTCGGGTGCACTCGCACTGGGCGAGCTACTCGACGACGGTTGCGCTGGTCGTTCACTGGCTGTTCGACATCCCTTTCAGCTTTACGGCGCACGCCTACGACATCTACCTGGTGCCGCGCCTGTTGGGGGTCAAGGTGCGCGAGGCGGAGTTCGCTGTCACCTGCGCGAAGATCAACGCCCGCTTCTTGCGAACCCTCGCCGGTGGCGAGGACAAGGGACGGGTGATCGTCAACTACCACGGGACCAACCTCGAGCGCTTCAAGCCGGTGGAGAAGCGCGCCGGAGGCGATCTTCCGACCGTGGTCACCTGCGGTCGGCTCGAACCATACAAAGGCCACCACCTTCTGCTGCGCGCGTGCGCCGCGCTCGACCGACCCGTGCGCTGCGTCGTGGTCGGCGAAGGGCCGCAGCGCCAGCGGCTGGAGGAGCTCGCCGCCGAGCTCGGTATTGCCGACAGGGTGGAGTTTACCGGACCGGTGCCGCAGGCGAGACTCGCCGAGATCTACGGCGAAGCCGATTTGTTCGCCTTGGCCAGTGTGGTGCTGGAAGGATCGGGAAAGCGCGACGTCATTCCGAATGTACTCGCTGAAGCGATGGCGATGGGAGTGCCGGTGGTGTCGACCGACATTTCCGGCATTGCCGAGCTGGTGGTCGACGGCACCAGCGGTCGCCTGGTCGCCCCCAACGACGTCGACGCCTTGGCGGGTGCGATCGAAGAGATTCTCTCCGACGACGATCGGCGTGCCGGACTGTCGCAGGCCGGCCGGGCGCGGGTCGAGGAGATTTTCGACCGCGATGTCAACATCGAGGAATTGGCGGATTTGTTTCTAAACCCACCGGCGTCTCATAGGGATTGAGGACTGTTCGAGGGGCATGGGCATGGGCACGGGCAGGGGCAGGGGGGTGTGGTCGCGCTGGGCGCGACGGTTGTTGGGGGGCCGATGTATCGCCGTAGCCCCTTGCCCTTGCCCATGCCCGTGCCCATGCCCGTGCCCGATTGACGAGCTGATCAACAGCGCCTCCGAGGAGGCTTGACGGGTGAAAATCAGAGCGAGCGAGCGAGCCACCGAGACGAGGCTGCGCGGTATTTCATCCCCCCCTGAAGTCCCCCCGGAGGGGGGTGTCGATATTCACGTCACTACGTTGCCCCCCTTTGAAAAAGGGGGGTTCGGGGGGATTTTGAGATCGCTCCCTTCCGATAAATCCCCCTCAGTCCCCCTTTTTCAAAGGGGGAGGTCATTCGCGA
This sequence comes from Candidatus Binatia bacterium, assembly GCA_028282445.1. GTDB lineage: Bacteria > Desulfobacterota > Binatia > HRBIN30 > CADEER01 > CADEER01. The sequence goes on from JANQHZ010000422.1 coordinate 1,275, forward strand.
AGCGGTCAACCATTTATCGCCGCCCCCCGGTAGGGGGACGGTGTCGGGTCGGGCGTCGAAGCTCCGAGGTTCTCGGGCCGTGAAATCGCTCAAGGATGCCCTTGGCCTGCTCGGCACCCGCGTCGTTTGGTCGGCGATGGGGGTCGTCAGCGGCGTGATTCTCGCGCGCTGGCTCGGGCCGCACGACCGTGGGGTGCTCGCGCTGGTGTTGTTGCTGCCGTCGACGGTGGTGACGATGGTGAAGTTCGGCGCGGCGCAGGCCAACGTCTACACCATCAATCGGCACAAGGCCTCGGTCGATGCGGTCGCGTCCAACGCCCTGGTACTGGCGATCTTCTGGGGGTTGCTGTCGTCGACCGTAGTTTGGTTGTTGCGCGACCAGCTCACCGGCAGCGTCCTGCGCGACGTGCCGGATTGGGCTCTGGTATTCGCCTTGGTGCGGGTGCCGATGCTGCTGCTCGACAACTACCTGTTCAGCATCTTGCAGGCGACCGGCAAGTTCGCGACCTACAACATCCGGCTGCTGATCAGCGAGAGTCTGCGGCTGGTGTCGATCGCGGTCGCTCTCATTGTCTTCGATCTGGGGCTGATGGCCGCGTTGGTCATCTACACCCTGGTGTGGGTCGTCAACATCGTCTGGTTGGTGGCGGCGATGAGTCGGCGTATCCGCTTCCGCTTGAAGATCGACTGGCCGTTGCTGCGCGAGACGTACTCGTTCGGAATCCGCTCCTACGTGCAGATCCTCACCCAGCACATGTTGCTGCGCATCAGCTTCTACATGGTTTCGTACTTCCTGGGGCCGGCGCACGTCGCCTTCTACACCATCGCCCTGCGCTTTACCGAGCTCGTCCTCGAGGTTCCGCAAGCGATCGGCCTCGTGCTCTATCCGAAGCTCGCCTCGCTGGAGGAAGCCGAGATCCACCGCCTGACCGCGCAGACCTGTCGCCGCACTCTGATGATCACGGTACCGGCGGCGGTCGGGTTGGCGTTCGTCGGCCCGTACATCATCGTACTGTGGTACGGCGAGGCCTTCCGCGCCGCGACCGAGCCTCTGCCCTGGGCGGCTCTCGGGGTAGCGCTTATGTCGGTCTACGTGATCATCACGCGCGACTTCACCAGTCGCGCCAAGCAGCGCATCAACACGCTGTCCGGCCTGGTTGCGCTCGGTTCCAACGCCGTCCTGAACTACTTGATGATCCCGACTCTCGGAATCGTAGGCGCCGCGATGGCGACGGCGATCTCGTATGCAGCCGCCTGCGTCGTGCTGATCGGCTTCTTCCTGCACGACTCGGGACTGTCGCTGCGAGAGGTCCTGCTGCCGACCCGCGGGGACGTCGACTACTACGTCCAGGTGCTCACCCGAATGGCCAAACGCATTCCGGGGGCGCACAAACTCCTGAGCACCGACCAATCGTAGGCGGTGGCGGTGGCGGCGGTCCGAGGGCCGCCCTACGTCTGTCCGATTATCGTAGGGCGGCCCTCGGGCCGCCGTTCCGGCCGCACAGATTACGGCGGTCCCACGTCCGAAAACCGTAGGGCGGCCCCCGGGCCTCCGTTCCAGCGATAAGTGTACCCGAGAACCGTAGGGCGGCCCTCGGGCCGCCGTTCCAGCGATAAG
>JANQHZ010000516.1 GCA_028282445.1 Candidatus Binatia bacterium
CATGCGAACACGCGGCCGTGCAACCAATCGTCCTCACGCAGATCGAACGCGATGATCGCTTGTGCCGGATAGGATCTAGTGTGACCCGCGATCGAGCGCCCGACACTCGGAAAACGCGACGTCAGGATGTTCAACGCACGCGCCCGCCCTTCGATGTCGAGTGGCAGCTCGCGAACCTCCGCAAATCCCTCCAGCAACGACGCGGGGGGAACTTCCGACAAGAAGTGGAACTCCCCGTCGCACACCACGAGTCCGCGAATCCCCTCCATCGGCTCGACGAATACGACCCCTTCGCCAAGCCGCTGCTCGCGACCATTCGGCCACGCCAGAGCGAGCGAAACGGTGAGCTGCTCGTCACGAGCCACCAGCGACGGCACGACCCGCAGTGGCTCGCGACCGATGGTGAGGGGCGAGCCGGGGTCGATTCCCGCGCGATGGGCCAGTCCCTCGTCCATGTCGGGCGCCCAGATGGCGAGCTCCGGGTTGTCCGCCACCCAATCCAGCAATGCGGCCAGACGCGCCGTCTGGAACCACTCGCCCGGATGAGCCCCGGCCGGAGTCGCATTGGAGATGATCCACTCGAGCAACGAAGCGTGCTCCGGCAAAAGCGACGAAGGGTCGCGGCGCAACTCCGCACGAACCTGCTGCAGCTGTTGCGAGTTGCGGGCGGCGTTCGAAAGTCGCGCGGTCGTCGCCTGCACCTCGAACAACACCCCCGCCGACACGTTGGTCGCGGGCGCGAGCGAAAACGACAGCCGCAAGCGACGTCTGGGAATCGTCTGACGCTCGCCGACCCACTCGAGCAGATCGTCCGCCAGCGAGTCCTTCTGCCGCCCCGAGTAGCGCGCCGCGAGATCTTCGCGGTCCCGGAACTCCTCGAGATCCGCCGGTAACCAACCCTTCGCCTCGAGCGCGATCCGCTGGGCGAGCCTCCAACACAGAATGTCTGGATCGCCCTCTTCCAGGATTTCGGCAAAGCCCTGCGCGTAGGGGCTGACGAGCACGGGAGAATCCGACAGCATCCGATCGAGCGCGCTCTCGCGCTGCCACACCGGGCGCTCCTCGCGCAGCGTCACGATCGCAGATTCCTCCTCGTCCCAGTCCTCGACCTCTTCCCCCTCGGGCTCCTCCTCGGAGGCGGTCGCCGCACTCGGCAGGAGCTCTTCGAGTCGAGGATCGGAGAACCCGCTCGCCGCGGCCTCGCCGAGGACGCGAACGACGACGGCGTAGGCGTGCTTGCAATAGACCTCGACAGGGCACGTACAGGCACAATCCCACTCGCCGTCGTACCACTGCCACTCGGTCTCGTAGAGCTGCGTCCCACTTACCTTGGAATAGATGCGATCCTCGTCGCATTGACACTCGACCACGCGGCCACCGTCGGCATAAGCCGCCCCGCGCTCGCGAGTGCGGGCGGAAAATAGCGAAACTGCCGACAGTAAGTCGCGCGCCCGATCCAGTGGAATCGGTGACGTCCTCTCCGGGGCGCCGGCAGTCATGCCACTTCCTCCCTCGAGACAGAGGGCACAAACGCCTGCGGAACTTCCTCACCACGCAGCCACGCGCCGAGCATGGCGTTGACCGTTTCGGGTGCCTCTTGCTGCACCCAGTGCGAGACTCCGGGAAGGTAACGAAGGGTAAGGTCGGTGACGTACTTGTCGGTGCCGAAAGTCGTTTCTTTGGTCAATGCAACGTCCTCTTCACCCCAAACCATCAGGGTGGGAACCTCGATCATCGGAAACCCCAACTTGCGCTGGCGTTCGCCGCCGCCGCCGCGCGCAAGCGCACGGTAGTAATTCAACATCGCCGTCAGCGCGCCCGGCTTGGCCGCCGAATCCCGGTAGACCTGCAGCACCTCGGCCGGAAACTTGCTCTTGTCGAGTGCCGAGCCGAGAAACGCTTGTTTGACCGCTTGGTAGTCGCCGGCGCGGAGCAGGGCTTCGGGTAGGCGCGGCAGCTGAAAGAAGAGCCCGTACCAAGATCGGCGCATCTGCTTCCAGGTTCGCAGCTCGCGCTGGAATGGGCCGGGGTGGGGCACGTTCATGATCACCAAGCGATCCAGCGGCCGCAGACCGCGCATCGCGAAATACCAGGCAATCACCGCTCCCCAGTCGTGGGCGATGAGTGTCGTGCTGCTACAACCCGATGCGTCGATGAGACCGGCGACATCGTCGAGCAGATTCTCGATCGCGTAGTCCTGCAGGTGGGGCGGACGGTCGCTGTCGCCGTATCCGCGCAGATCCGGCGCCCATACCTTGTAGCCAAGGTCGGCCAGCAGCGGCATCTGGAGCCGCCAGGAATACCAGCACTCTGGAAAACCATGCAGGAGAAGGGCCAGCTTGTCCCCGTCGCCACAGGAGGCTACGTGGAAACCGATGCCGTTGGCATCGACTCGCTCATGACGGAAGGCCATCTGTCCATCCTATCGTACGCGATGCGACGTAGGAAGACTGGCGGCCCGAATTGATGAAGATGTAACTCAGATTGCGGAGAAAACGCGGCGATACGACCGTCAAGTCTCCGGCGCGTAGCGCATCCAAGCATCGCGCGCTTCGAGCGACTCGCGCCAGCGCATGATCTCGCTAAAGCTGTCGACCGGGATTGCCGCCTGGTCGCGGTACGTAAGCCACGCTCCGATCGCGATATCGGCCAGCGTAATGCGGTCTCCGGTGATGAAGCTCTTGCCGCGCAGTTGATCGTCGAGAATGCGACCGAGTTTGGCGATCGTCTCCTCGCCGGCGGCGACCGCGGCCGCGTCGGGCTCCCCCATCCCCATCAACTGCTTTACCATTCGCTGGAAGGTGAAGATGCCGCAGGTCGGCCCCCAGTGCGCCAATCTCCAGCAAAGCCAGCGACTCACGTCCGCCTGCGCCTTGGCGTCCTCCGGCCACAAAGTGCGCTCGCGCTGGTGAGAGGCGAGATACTGCAGGATGGCGGTCGACTCCCACAGCACGAAATCGCCTTCTTCCAGGGCCGGCATCAAACCGTTCGGATTGAGTGCGAGAAAACTCGCCGACTTTTGCTGCTGTGTAAACAGGTCAACGCCACAGATCTCGGCATCGACTCCGGCTTCGGCGGCAGCGATCAGTACCATGCGAGCATTCGGAGACGGAGGAAATACATGCAGCTTGATCTTGGACATCGACAGCCTCCCTTTGCGGCGGCGCACCGTTCGATCGGTGCGGCGCAAGTTGAGTCGAGTACGGCCAGAGCCCATTTATACGGAGCGGCTCTTCCAAGCGTCAACAACGCGGGGCATGATATGCCGTCCGCACAGAGAAGGAGTGCCCGATGTCGATCGAAATGACCGTCGAAGAGCGTCAGGAATTTCTCGCCGAGATGCACGTCGGAATCATCAGCATTGCCGACGGCGAGCGCGGCCCACTCACCCTTCCGATCTGGTACGACTACGAGCCTGGCGGCGATCTGTGGATCATCACCGACGAGACCTCCCGCAAGGCGAAGTTGCTGTCGGCAGCCGGCCGGTTTTCGCTCTGCGCACAGACCGAGCAGGCACCGTACAAGTACGTCAGCGTCGAGGGACCGATCACTTCCACCCGTCCGGCCGACTTCGAAGGTGACCTGCGGGCAATGGCCCACCGCTATCTCGGCACCGAGCTCGGCGACGCCTACGCCGAAGCCAACTCGGTACAGGGACAAATCGTCATCTCGATGCACCCCAAGCGCTGGCGCACGACGGATTACAACAAGCAGTACGGATAGTCCGAACCGCCCCACCCCAACCGGGCGACGCGACCGGTCCTCCGAAGCCTTGGCGAAGGAGGATGCGTCGCCCCTACGCTTTGATTGTTCGGTTCAGCCCAGTCCATCGTAGGGGCGAGGCATGCCTCGCCCGCCGCCGATCGACGACGACGTCCTACCTCTCGTTCGAACCGCTCCAACCCAACCGGGCGACAGTGTGATTGCTCGGTCCCGCCCATGCCATTATCAGGCGAGCGCCGTACACCGTATTACTTCAACCGTTCGCCGAAGAACGACAGCACCCGGTCGAGCGCCTTTCGAGTCGGGTGGCCCTCTTCATCGACGAGGTCGGTGGTGACGACCGAATGGGCCATCGGCGTCAGGCCGTGAGGGTTGCCCTTGCCCGAGTCGATTTCGATCGCTTCGAAACCATCGCCGAGCTCTCGCTTCAAAGTCTCGAAACGCGCGGCTGGAACCATCGGGTCGGCCGTAAACCGCATACCGAGCACACCGCACCCCGCGGCTGCACGCTCTTTGATGACCGCGAGATCCTCGTCGGATACGTGAATCGCCGCACGGTGGGCCGCCGACACGCCGAAGGGCAGCGACGGTTGGCTCAGCACTGGCGCCATCACGCTATCGTCGACCATGAGCGCCAGCGCGAAGTTGCCGGTCAAGCACATGCCGATCGCGCCGACGCCGGGGCCGCCGCACTCTTCGTGGGCCCGGCGACAAAGTGCCCGCAGCCAATCGGTGATCGGACTCGATTCGTTTTTTGCCAGAACCGAGAACTCGCGCGAGATGCAGGCGCGCGCGATTTGGCCGGCGGCGTAGGGAACCGAAAGCGGCTTTTCGGGAGTACCGAACATATGCGGCATGTAGACCGTGAAGCCGGCCTCGGCGACGCGCCGCGAGAAATCCGCCACCGGCGGCGTGATCCCGGGAATCTCGTGCATCACTACCACCGCCGGCCCCGTGCCCTTCTTGTATACGGTCCGGGTCGCGCCGTCGTGCGTGAACTCAAACGTATCGAAATCACTCAATGCCATGCTGCCCTCGCGCCAGAATCGCTGGCCGCCCTCCCCCACCCTTCGGAGTGAGTCGACGGCTCGCTGCACCCGTTCACATCCCAGAGGGTGCGGCGAGTGCTCCAAAGAAGGCCACGGACTCTACAGCGGACACCGCAACGGGTCCAATCCGTCAGACTCGACCGAGGCCGCTCGATCGACGGCACCGATCCCGCGTAGCCCAACGACAGCCCGCTCCAGCTGCTCCGACGCCGCGGCGTCGACGCCCACCGACAGAGCGAGCCGAGCCTGCTCGATTTCGAGATCCGGACGATGCACCAACAACCCGAGCCGCTCGATCTCCTGCGT
>JANQHZ010000263.1 GCA_028282445.1 Candidatus Binatia bacterium
AGCGCTGGCTTCGGTCGGCATCCGCCAATCGCCGCGCGGCGATAGTGAGCCACCCGACCCGACCTTGGGGCCGTCGGGCAAACAGTCGCGCTTGAACTGGCTCGAGAAGAAGCGCTCCAGGAACACCAGCAACCAGGTGCGGATGGTGGCGATGTCGTAGCGCCCGCCGAAGGCATGGAGGCACATGCGGGCGATTCGCGGCGGATCCGCCCCGAAGCGAAGAAAGTGGTAGAGAAAGAAGTCGTGCAGTTCGTAAGGACCGACGAGGTCCTCCGAACGCTGCACGATCTCTCCGTCCTCGCCCGGCCGGCGCAGCTCGGGCGAGATGGGAGTGTCGAGCACGTCGCGCAACACCGCGCAGAGCTCCGCCTCGTCCGAGAACACCGTATCGGCACACCAGCGGATCAGGTACGTAATCAGCGTTTTCGGCACCCCGGCATTGACGCCGTAGTGCGAGATGTGGTCGCCGCCGTACGTGCACCAGCCCAGCGCCAACTCGGACAGGTCGCCGGTGCCGACATCGATACCCCGATGCCGTGACGCCATCGAGAACAAGAGGAACTTACGCACCCACGCCTGAACGTTTTCGAAAGTGAGGTCCTCGACCGAGGACGGATGGCCGATGACGTCGAATATGTCTTCGCTGAGCTGTGAGATCGGAAGCTCGAACAGCTTCGCCCCCAAAGAGCTGACCAAGGCGCGCGCGTTCTCGAGGGTGCGTTGGGTCGTGCCGAGCCCGGGCATCGTGACCCCCAGGATTCGCTCACGAGGCAAACCCAGGAGGTCGACGGCGCGCGCCGCGACCAGGAGAGCCTGGGTGGAATCCTGCCCGCCGGACACCCCGACCACGAGTCGACGAATCGACTCGGGCAGAGAGCTCATGCGGCGCGCCAACGACGTCGCCTGGATGTTGAAGACTTCTTGGCAGCGCTCGTCGCGCCGCGTCGGGTCGGACGGTACGAAGGGATGGGCATCGATCGACCGCTGAAAAACCTCGTAGACATTGGCGGAGCGATCATCGCCGGCCTCGCCGAACTCGACGATCCGGAAGTGCGAGGCGTGATCGGCGGCGTTGTCGGAAAACGACGACTGCCGGCGGCGGTCCTGCTCGAGAGACCGCAGGTCCACGTCGACCACCGCCGCATCGCCGTCGAGAGAGAACCGACTCGTCTCGGCGACCAGAGCTCCGCGGTCGGCGATCATGCCGTCGCCATCCCACGCCAGGTCGTCGGTCGACTCGCCGTAACCGGAAGCGCTGTACAGCTGCACAGCTAGATTGCGCGCCGAAGAACCGACGACCAGGTCGCGACGGTACTCCGACTTCGCAACGGTAATGTTGGAAGCGGAGAGGTTCGCCAGGACGGTCGCGCCGTTGAGCGCGGCAATCGCACTCGGCGGGATCGGCACCCAGATGTCCTCGCAGATCTCGACGTGGAGGGAGAAGCCCTCGATGTCGCGCGCCCGCAGGATCAGGTCGGTGCCGATCGGAACCCTCTCCCCCAGCAGCTCGATTTCGTCGACGCGGCAGGACCGCGCCGGCGCGAACCAGCGCCGCTCGTAGAACTCGCGGTAGTTGGGAAGGTAGCTCTTCGGCGCAACCGCGAGCATCCGACCGCGGTAGAGCGTTACCCCGCAGTTGAACACACCGTCGGCAATTGCCAGCGGAAGACCCACGGTAACCGCCATATTCATCGCGGAGGTCTCCGCAAGCGTCGTTCGCAGCGCCTCCACCGAAGCATCCAAGAGGGTGTCGTCGAAGAACAGATCGCCGCAGCTGTAGGCGCTCAGGCCAAGCTCCGGACAGAGAGCGTAGACCGCGCCCTGCTCGTAGACGGCTCGCAACAACTCGCAATGCTCCGCCGCGTTTGCGGTCGGATCGGCCACATGGCAGCGCGGCACCACAACCGCGACCCGGGCGAAGCCGTGCCTGCGCGTGTCCATGAAGTCGCTGTTGGTCTGATTTGTCATCGAAATCGCCGTCAGGAGCATACCCCAAAGATCGCTTCTCGACGATACGGAGTCACCTAGCCAAGCAAAAATCACAGCGAACGCCTCGTACGGCCGCCTGGACGGGTCCCAGCCGGCCGGCCTGCGACATGCGATGTAAGATCGCGCGACGCACGCCGCACGAGCCCAACCGTGCCCCGTCGAGAACAGGGCGCCGCAGTTCCGAAAAGAGGCAGCACCGGGGGTGACAACCGCTTCGGTCTGAGATAACCGGCAGGTTGGGTAGGGAGAAACATGGGTTCGATCATTGATCTCGACGCCCGCCGTGCGCGGCGGGCAGCAAGTCGCCCGCAGGGGCACGGTGGACGTTTCGTCGAATGCGAAAACTGCGGCGAAAGCCACCCGGTAATGAAGCTGGCGGGCGGCGAGCAGCGCTGCCTGACCGCCTTCTTCGACGGCAGGAAGTGGTTCTGTAAGAACCGCGGATGCCGTCAGGCCTGGCTGAAGCCCCTCCGGTCCAGCTAGACGCAGGCGACGAATCTCGACTCGCCTGCCACCCCCTGCGTGGTACAGTGTGCATTCGAGCATGGCGATTGCGCACGTCGAAAACTTGCGCGTTTCGCCCTTCGTCGAGCCGTTCAACTTGCGCCTCGCCGACGGCGAAGCGGTCGCAATCTTGGGCAACTCCAGTAGCGGGAAGACCAGGCTGCTGCGCGCGATCGCAGGCCTCGACCCGGCCGATGGCGGGCGGGTATCGATCGGCGGCGACGCCGTCGACAGCTTGCCGGCGGACCGGCGCGGGATCTCCATGGTCTTCAGCGAGCTCACCCTCTACCCCCACCTCGATGTCGAGGGAAATATCGCTTTCCCAATGGAATGCCTCGGTGTCGGGGCCGACGACCGGCGCGACCGAATTGACGACCTCGCGACCCAGCTGGACCTGGTCGCGGTGCTCGACAGGAGCCCGCGCGAGCTGACCGGCCCTCAACGGGTTCGCGCCGCCCTGGCGCGCGCCCTCGCGCGCCGGCCGCGACTACTCTTGGTCGACGACGCCCTGCGCCACCTTCCGACCGTCGATCGTCAACGGACCGCCCGCCTGTTTCGCCGGATACAACGTTCGATGCGCATGACGACGATCTACGCAACGGAAGACTTCGCGGACGCCATGTCGCTCGCCGATCGAATCGCTTTCGTCGCCGGCGGGCGCCTGCATCAAACCGACACCCCCGGCAATCTATACGACAATCCATCGACGGCGGATGTCGCTCGCGGGCTAGGGAGCCCGCCCATCAACCTGCTCGACGGCCACTTGGAAGGCACTACCCTGCGCTTGGGCGAGCAGTGCATCGAACTGGCGAAGCCTCCGCAGGACGCAATCGAAGGCCTCCGCGAATGCGCCATCGGAGTCCGCCCCGAGGCCTTCGATCCGATGGGAGATCGGCGCAACGCGATACAGGCAATCGTCGATCCGAGCAGTCGGCAGTCCCTGGGCAGCTACTCGATCGCCGCCGGACAGGTGGGCGAGGAGATCGTCTACGTCCGCGTACCGGGAAATCCCGCCGACTTCCCGCGACGCGCCTACGCGGGCCCGAAGGATCTACTTCTCTTCGATCGTGCCGACGGCCGGCGCCTGCGCTGAGCGATTTGCCGCCGCGCCTCGAAAGCCGTAGCATCTGACGGCGATAGAGCAGCAGGGAGAACGACTTGAAATCGATTTCGTCGACACTACTGGCGGTCGCTTTACTGGGATCGTACCTGTG
>JANQHZ010000577.1 GCA_028282445.1 Candidatus Binatia bacterium
GGCATAGAGACCTCGACGCCGGTAGGAGTATCGCTGAGCGAAGGTCGCCTCGGCGGCGCCCCTCTCCCAATCGCGAAACGCCGCAGCCACCCGCTCCTCCTCCATATCGAGCGCTTGGCGCAAGCCGAGATTCTCGGCACGGCGCCGAGAGTGACGGTAGTGCGAGATCGCGCGGTCGATCGGATTCCTGAGGATCGCCAGCAGCTTCACGTCGGGGAGCACCTCGCGAATTCTGGCCGCGGCCAGGGGATGAAAGAGATAGGAAGGCGTCGCCTCACCGGTCTGGCGGCTGCTGCCGGAAAATCGCCGACGATACCACTCTACCCCGCGGTGGAAGCGACGGTCGAAAAAGTGCACTTCCTTCCTGCTCGGCGGTTCGATGTCGGGGTGTTGCGACACCAGACTGAGCAGTGAGGTCGTCCCCGACTTCATCGCGCCGACAATCAGAAACTCCGGCAGCTTGCCGCTTTCCGCGACCCGACCCGAAACCGCTGCTCGGCGCGTCGAGAGGCTGCTCGCCGCGACGGGTCCGCCGAACACCGGCACACCCGCCTCCGGAATCTCGAGGTCGGCCTGATAGTAGTCCGACACGAGCTCCTCGACGCAGGATTCCATCGCCGGGCTCAGCTCTGGAACGCTCCTGTCGATGGACACCGCAAAACCGAAGCGTTCGCGCAGAAACTGATCGAGGCGATCGAGCGGCACAATCAGGTTGAGCGGGACCCGGTCGAAGGTGAATCGTTGCGGCCGCAAGCGTTCGTCGATGGAACTTCCCGAGCGAAACGACATCTCGGTGTCGACCAGGGCCTCGAATCGGCGATCGAGCTTACGTGGAGCCCCCTCTTTGTCCTTGGAGATCGACCGCCATCTCGGCCCGAGCGGATTGCCTTCGGACAGGCACCAATACAATCGCCGCAGGCGGTCGGCCGGGTGCTGCCATACGAGAAACTTGCAGAAATGGTCGAAGCCGGCCCGATGCACCTGCTTCGGGTCCGCCCACCACCCTCCTCCCGGAAACCCACCCATCGCGTCGCGCAACGAGCTACCGCGGCCCAATCGAAGCGCAACCGTCGGTTCGGTCAGCGCCACCGCCCCAGCGAGCTCATCGGCCGCGTTGCCATCGATCAGAGGTGTCGCGAATTGATGAAGCCGCGACACGAGCATCCGGGTGGCGGTCGGCACGCAACCTCGCTCGACTTTGAATCGATTCGCGTTGGTCAGGGGTTCGCTGTGACTCCAGTTGCCGACGAACGCCCAGGGCGTTGCAACCGCATAAATCGCGCGCGACGGGTCTCGCTGCCAGCGCTGGTATTCTTGATCGATCGCGTGCGCGTAGCTGACCGGATCACCGACCCCCCAAACCTCCAAGACAGCTTCGACGCAGGGCGGGATGTAGTCGAGCACCGCATCGTAGACCGGGCGCCTGTAAATCACCGCGTGGGTCGTGGTCAGACCGCCACGCAACCGGACCAAGCCATCCACGCCCGACGGCTCGCTCAGGTAATCCTGGTTGCGATGACCTCCCAGAAAGACCATCTCTGCGTCGGCAGGAACTCTCGGCAAGACCGTCAGCGCGCAGGCTCGGTCGACCGACGGTACGGCGTCGTCCTCGAGCACCAACACTTCGTCCCAGTCGCGTTCCCGCGCGATTTCGATCGCGCGCCGATGAGACAGAGCGCAGCCGATGTGACCGTTGCCGAGGTGTCGCGTGTCGACGGCTTCGAGAATCTCGTAGCCGTTGGGTAGATGCATCCCGCATTCGACGCGGAAGCGGTCGCGGCGCTCACCCTCCTCCAGGGAGATCACCAACGTCGGCGGAAGATGGAGGTAATGACGGTGACGCCCTTCAGCCAACCTCGGCCACCTCGTTGGGTTCGGAGGGACGAATGACGTTGATCGCCGACGCGTAGCGCCCGGCTACCTCGCGCAGATAGTACTCGAGCGAAAGATGCCGCTCGAGCCAGCGCTCGACTTCTCCGTCTTCGTCGGGCGTCGCGGCGAGAAATGCATCGAAAAAGTCGCGATGATAGGCGACGACCTCGGTGCCGACGATCTCAGCACCCGGTTCGCGGAGATGCCGGCACCGCTCGCCGCGATCGATCTCGACTTGGTCGCGCCAGCCCAGGTGCATCACCGACCACGGGCGGACGCGCAGCTCGGCAACGCTGGCAGCGATACATTCCTCGAAGCTCGCATCGAGCTGCACCCCTTCTTCCACCAAGACGACCGACTGCATGCCGAGCTTCCTTGCATGTGCCACCACCGCCCGATGTGTAGTCAGCCGACTCGAAAGCGCTTCGACCGGACGCGACGTCTTGAACTTGCGCGCCCGGTTGCGCAACGCCGGCCCCAGGTCGGTGCGCCGGCTCCACGCGTTGCGATCGGCGCTGTGCGCGACGTACACCGCGTCGAAGTAATAGAGCGGCCCGCTGCGCTCGCGGTGGAACTCTTCCAGAATCTCGGTAATCGCCTTGCCGCCGATCAGGTCTTCGAAGTGAGATTCGAGCTCGTCGATCGGTACACCGAGCTCGTCGAACCCGATCGCGTAGTTGCGAACTCGGTCGGCCCAGAGGTTCCGGTACGCCATCCCGCTCGGCCTCTGGAAGCGGTGGAGCCATCGCAAGAAAGGTAAGCATCTGGTCTTGCGACCCGCCTGACGGAACTTTTCATGGATGTAGAACTCCTCGCCGCCAAATCCCGAAAAACGGGGGTTGAAGCCCAACCAGGCATCGCGCCGGCAGCCGAAGAGTCCGAGCCCCTGCATGGGAACTTCGAAGGGCTCCTTCGTGGAATCGCTTGCTCGCTCGTCGGTTCCCCACACTCCGTACATTCCCGCGCGCCACTTGGGGTCGAAGTGGCTGGCGTAGGAGGTGAGGTCGTCGTAGATCAGCGGCCCCTGCAGCAGGTCGAGACAATCCGGCTCGCTCTCGACGTAGGCCAGCAGACGATCGAGTGCACCGGGTTCGAGCAGCACATGCGAGTCGAGACAAAACACCCAGTCACTCGTCGCTTCCCGGAACACCATGTCGCGCGTCGCCGTCCCCTGCAGCTCCTCGTTGGGAACATAGCGGAAGCCGGGGATCCAATTGGCCAGACTCGAGAGGTCCTCGGCTTCGGCACCCTCCGGGTGGTTGTCGACCACGATAATCTCGAGGTCGGACTTCGCTACCTGGTTCGACATCCTCAGCGACTGGATGGTGAAGTATGCGCCGTCGAAATCGTCGTAGGTCGCCATACCGATCGTCAGCCTTCGCTTGACACCGTCCCAGGGAGTTGCGCCGCGCTCGACCTCCGGCGAGACCTCCTCCGGCCGACGCGAGAGCGGGTGCAACCGCTCGTCGATCTCGGCGTCGCCGCGCAGCACCGCTTCCAACGCATCGGCCCCACGCTCGGGGTACCGGTACAACAGGGCGAACCTCGAAGCCTCGGTCAGCATCGCCGCCAGTCGCGGAACCGCATCGGCCTCGTGGTCGCCCATGTTGAGAACGTTCGACAGCAGGACGAGCGTCGCCTCGCCGTCCA
>JANQHZ010000622.1 GCA_028282445.1 Candidatus Binatia bacterium
CGCACGCCCTTTGTCTTGGTGTGGCCCGGAGTCATCGAGCCCGAGCGCCGCAGCGATGGAGCCTACTCGCAGCTGGATATCGCACCGACCGTGGCCGACGTCGCCGGCATCGAGCGCTATCAACACCACTTCCTCGGCAGCTCCGTGCTTGATCCAGCCACAGGCCATGGCCCGGTTTATCTCGTCCAACCGTACAGCGGACGCTACCTAGCCGTCGTCGACGATCGCTGGAAGTACATATACCGGGTGTCGACGGGCCAGGATTGGCTATTCGACCTCGCCTCCGATCCGCTGGAGACCAACAACCGCGTCGGCGACAAGGCCCACGAAGCCACTGCCGACCGACTGCGCAATCAGCTCCGCGCGATCTATCTGAACCAACAGCTTCTACGCCGCGACCAAATCTGGCCTCGCGCTCCTTAGAACACCGCAGAGCGCCTCGGCTCACGGCACCGGATGGCGACCGCCGGTGACAAGAGGGCTGAACACCGGCGAAACCCACGCTTGGTCGGCGGAGTAGACTTGACCCGGTTTCGTCACCCTTTGAACGATCGGGTTTGCAACGCTACCTACAGTGCCGGTCGCACTCGCGCTGACAGCTTGGGGCGCGTGGATCACCCCGAAGGTGCGCTGGCTGAACCGCGAGTTCCAAAGCGTATCCCCCAAGGGTTAACACCCCGGCCGCGCTGCCCGATCTCGGACCGCAGAGCGCCCGCCCCTAGACCGCCAACCGCCCAGGCCCGACCCATCTCAACGTGCTCGATAACCGAACCCGGAATCAAATCGGCCCACTACCCAGGATGGGGACAATGCGGCAGCCTCAGGGCGACAGCGAAGCCTGCGGCCAGCTTACGCCATTCCACATCCGGCCGACGCGACCACACCTGATTCCAGAACCGGTGGTCCGCCGATGAGTCGCGCCGCCTCTCGAGCGCCCGACACAATCCCTCCGTGCACGTAGCCGGAGTACATCGCCGAGGTCGCCTCACCTGCGAAGAGAAGGCGCGATCCGACCGGCTCCGCCAGCACCTCCAGATCGGCGCCGGAGCTACCCACTGGTAGATAGGAGTAAGCTCCGAAGGCGAAAGGATCCGAGCGCCATCGGGTGGCGCGACCTTCGGTCGGACGCCGCCCGGTCACCCCCGACACCTCGCCGACGATCTCCGCGGCCCGGCCGATCAACTCGTCGTCGGACATCGCGCCGGCCCGCTCGGCGAAGTCGCCGCAATAGAGACAGGCGAGAATGGGCTCGCCGGTGTAGGGCGTCAGGTCGGCAAAGAATGGAAACTCTCCCCGCTCGCGCGAAAGGTAGACGAGGTTGGTCCGATCGGGCGCACGCCAGAAGGCTTCGTCGAAGCGAAGAACCACCTTCTCCAACGTCCCCATCGCGAGGCGATCGATCGCCGCTTGCTTGCGCTCGGGCAACGCCGGGGAAAACTCGATGCTGCCCGCCTTCAGCACGCCGAGCGGCACCGTCACCACCGCATGCGTCCCCCGGTAAGTGCCGGTAGAGGACTCGACGACGACTCCCTCGTCGTCGTACGCGATGCTCGCCACCGTCGAGCCGAACCGAACGTCGACCCCGCGCGCAAGCGCCGCGGTGAGTCCGCTGTAACCACCATCGGGAAAATGCTCGCCGCCGGGAAACGCGTTGCTCACGGCGTAGCTGTCGAGAGCGATCCGGTCCATCGGTGCCGCGAATGTCGTTTCGTTGCTGATCGCCGCCAAGCTCTCGGCGCGGAAGCGCTCATTCCCGGCCAACCCGAGATCGGAAACGATTCTCTCGACGGCATCGCCGATCGTCGCCGTCGGGCCGAGCGATTCGATGAGCGACGGAAGAGCCTCATCAAATTCCGCAAGTACGACAGCAGCGTCGACCAGCTCCCCGGTTGTCAGTAGCTGACCCGCCATCGCATCGTATACCGCAACCCCGAGATCGACCGGCTCGGCCGACTGCCAAGCGATTCCCTCTCGCGAGAGAATGCAGGCGCTCGGACTCCCCTCCGTCCCGGACAACCAGGCGCCCCCCAGATCGACGAGCGCGCCGCCGAACTCCGCTGTATGAACGCGCCCACCCAGCCGCTCTCTCCCTTCCAGAACGATCGTCTCCATGCCGGCCGTGTTCAGAGCGTTCGCCACCGTCAAGCCGGAAACACCGGCACCGATCACGATCACCCGCTCGGCGGCTGCAGCGTCGTCGTCATCGGACCCACAACCGGGCAAAGCGACCGCGGCAGCCCCAAGGCCGAGCAAGCGAAGAAAGCTACGCCGATCCAGCGTCGGTGGCCTGCCACTCAGGTAGCGAGGAGCACCAGTCAGCGCCCAACGGGATCTATTCATTTGGTCGATCGGATATCGGGGTTTGCACACCGGAAGTATAATCGTAGGCTCGTAGTCCGCTCAATCGATGAGTTCGCCGTTTGCGTCCATCACCCGGTCGAGCCTCGATCGAATCGCTGTAGAGCAAGGAGGAGCCACGCTAGAGGCATCCATCTCCCGAGACTTACGGCCCGTGGTGCCGGCGATGAGAAGACCTGAGATCGACGATCGACGCCAGGTCTCCGCTTCGAGTGCGGCTACGCCGGCTCCGGCCGATCACGCCCATCCGAGAACGATGTCGATGCCCGCGAAGATCGCCCGGAGTTGGTTACGGGATACGCGGCCGATTCGCTCGGCGAGCAACGTCCGATCAACGGCGATGATCTGAGACACGTTGGCGACGGAGTCTTTGGGAAGTCCGGTGCTGCGAGCGCGCAACAGGACGTTTCCGGGTGCGTCGGCCCAGCGGATGTTACTCGTTAGGGGAACCGAGACGACAGTCGCGAGGCGACTTCGATTCAGCGCGTTCCCCTGCAAGACCACCAGGGGACGCCGGAAGCCCGGGCCGGACCCACTTGGATCGACTAGATCGGCCCACCAAACCTCCCCCTGAGAAACTACTTCCATTCGTTGCGTTCGAGAACCCTTCGCGCTGCCGCCGAGACGGCCGGATCAGGATCGGGACCCACATCCTCACAGACGCGATCCATTGCATCGGTAACCGCGTCCGGATCGTGCCGCGTGACGTACTCTTCGACGGCTTCCGCGTACAATTGACTACGCGACTTCTTCTGGCGCCGCGCCAAGCGCTCAGCCTCAGCGAAGATTTCGTCCGGAATGGATATCGCCGTTTTCATACCAAAAGTATAACCGCCGCTCGGGATGTCGTTCAAGCGATGAATCCGCTCGCGTACGCAAAGCGCCGCGGGTGGACCGTCAGCTACCTCGGACGGGGCAGCATCGGATCGCCGGCGGGTTAGGGGCTCGTACCGGCGCCCGGGCCGACTGTGATTCCGCCGTTGACGCCGACGGCGGTTAGCCCGAAGCCGCGGTCGTCGGATGCCACGACGTTGGTGACCGGGATCGCCGTCGACATTTCGGGAGCGGACGGACTGACTTCTATATCGCAGGTATAGAGAACGGATCCATCGGGAATCGGATCCAGATTCGTAAAACTCGCGATCCAAGCCAAGATGGAACCGCAACCGTCGACTCGGAACGCAGTTGCATTCTTGTTCAGCGACGGATTGCTTCGGCATCCGAGGAAACACACCCCGCTCGCCGGATCGATCGAGAGGTCGTTCTGAACCGAAACGACGTCGAGACTATCCGTGTCGAGGCGGACTTCGATCGATACGATCTCGCCGGCGACGGCGCTCGTCGTCCCGGCTTCGACGGCGACGACTCCTGTGCCGCCGGGAGTCGGGGTCGGGAACGCCAGGGCGCAGCCCTGGAGGTTCGCCCTCACGGCCTTGACGCCATCCGTGACGTCCACCGTTCCGTTACCGTCCGGGTCGGCCGCCGGGCATGTCGTCGGATCCAAGTTGTCCAATCCGATGTTGATTTGCCGAATCAATTCGTTGATCGCCACGAACCCGTCTCCGTTGCAGTCGCCAGCGCATGCCGTCGGCGTCGGTGTCGGGGTGGGCGTCGGTGTCGTTCCGACGAAGCCGGACTCGCGACACGTCGAGCGCGACTGCTGTAATCCCGTGACGCGGCAGCCCGCGATCGAGTCGCTTCTGGTCGAGCTGGTCGTCGTGAGACCGAGGAAAACGGGGTCGGCGACCAGGGGGGGATCGAAGGCGAGTCGACGAGCCTTCAGCGAAACACTGAAGACGTTTGGCGTACGGGTCGGCTTGAAGACGATCTTCTCACGACCGGCGCCCTTGCAAGTTACGACCGGCCCGCGCGCGGTGGTCTTCTCGGTGCATTGCACGCCGGTCCACGAGACGGAGAGGTCGACACCGCCCGCGCCCGCAAAGCGGGCGACGACACCGTCGGCAATCACGTCGCTGATGAAGGGCGCGAATGGATCGTTGACATTGACCACCCCTTTGGCGCTGACCGAGCCATTGAAACGGTCGGGACGCCGAGCGGTGTTCGCCTTGAGCCGTACACGGGTCAGGATCAGGCTTCCGTTCAAGTCGGGCACCGTCGCCGTTGGGGACGGCGTGCGAGTCCGCGTCGGGGTGCGAGTGCGCGTCGGGGTGCGGGTAAAGGTCGGCGTTGGGGTCGGCGCGATCACCCCGAGCCATGTCGTCAGGACGGCGTCACCCAACAGCGGGGTGTCGAGCATGGGCTGCGACGCCGCCCATGCTCCGGTGGTCAAGCTGCTGCCGAAAGCCAGCTCGGAGCATGAGAAGAGTTGCCCTTGCGAGATCGTCGAGCATG
>JANQHZ010000635.1 GCA_028282445.1 Candidatus Binatia bacterium
CATCGGCCCGCGCGCTGCTCAACATCGGCGGTGACTCGGCCGCCGACGCCCTTCACCGTCTCGCCTTCACCGGACCGGTCCAGTCACAACGCTACGCAGTCGTCGCGTTGCTCTCGCTGAACGTCGGTCGCGACGATCCGCGAGTGCGCGACATCGCTGCACGGCACAAAGACGCCAAGGTCAACGCAATGCTGGACGATCACGGTTTCCACCCCGGTCACAAGCACTGAGATGCGAATCTCGCGCTTCCTGTGGGCCGGCGCCCTCGTCGCGGCGTGGCTGGTGTCTCCATCGGCAGCACACACCAAACCGCGAGCCGCCAAAGAGATGCTATGGGTGCGCGGCACCGTCCTATCCGACGCAAAAGCTACTTGCGCCGGAGATGTCGTCACCCTCCGGCTGTGGAACAAGGAGGTGGCGCTGTGCGGCGAGTCACGCAGGATCGCGGTCGCGACCGCCGAGATCGCGGCCGACTATGAGAAACCACTCGCCTTCGACTTGCAGGGAGACCGCGCAACCCTGTCACCGTTGACGACCGCCGAGCCCGGTCGGCGCGCAATCGTTCTCGGCGAATGGAGGCCAGGGCGACGAGATCTCTTCTTGGTTGCGCTCGATCTGTGTCCTTGCGAAAGCGGCGCGGTGCATCGGCAGCTTGGGAGCTCGGCAGATTCCAGGTAATATCCTCGCCGTAATGGCCGCCGGCGATCATATCCGGGTAAAGCGCAAACTGTACTGGCATCACGGAATCGAAATGCGCGACGGTACCGTGATCCACGCCAGCGGTGAGCCCGGCCGCATGAAGCTCGACGCCGAAGTTCGCCGCTCCCGCTTCGAAGACTTCGCACGCGGGGGCCGGGTGGAGGTCGCCAACCGGGGCGAGCGACTACCGGCCGACCAGATCGAACGACGCGCCCGAGCAGCCCTCGGCGAACGAAACTACAGCTTGCTGTTCAACAACTGCGAACACTTCGCCCGATGGTGCGAGACGGGAGAGGCCGATAGCCGCCAGGTCGACAGTGCGGCGCTCGCTGGGGTCGCGGTCGGGCTCGGGACACGGATCGCTCTGGGCATCGCCGCACGTCGCCTCGGTACCACGGTCGCCATGCGGTTGATTCCCCTGGCCGGACCAGCATCGATCGCTCTGGCGCTGGCCGGAACTGCCGTCGCCCTCCACTCGAAGCGGCGCTCGAACGATTCGAAGAAGGCAAGGAAGTGGGCGTAAGAATCTTTCTCGCGCTCTCGACCGCGGCGTGGCTGCCCTACGGGCTCTACTGTTTTCTCGCGCCGGAGACGCTGAAGATCGCCGCCGGCGTCGGCGTCGACGGCCCAACCGGGACGACCGAGATTCGAGCGATGTACGGCGGACTGCAGATCGGCATCGGAGTGTTGTGCGCTTTGGGCGCCTGGAAGCCGACCTGGCGTCCGACGGCCGTACGCACCCTTCTTCTTCTCGTCGGCGGGCTACTGGCGACCCGCGCGATCGGCGTGCTCCTCGACGGATCGTTCTCGACCTACACGCTGCTCGCCCTGATCTTCGAAGGTGCTACCGTCGCAGCCGCGGTCTACTTTCTCGAGTAGAGCGGCTCCGCCGCGAGCTTTCCATCGCGTAGTCGGTTGCCGCTCAGGCGTTGCGAGCCCGCACCATCCAAGCCGAGCCCTTCATCGATAGCCCTCCATCGCCACCGAAGGGTTGGAGCGCTTCGGTGATCGATTCCGCGACGAGCGACTTGGTCTCCTCCGTCGCGTCGCGCAGCAGACGACCGGCAGGGCCCATCTGCATTACGACCTGAACGATCTCTTGGAGCGGGCGACCGCTTCCGACACTGAGCTCGCGATCGTGCCGTTCGACTTCGATATCGGTGAATCCAGCCGCATCGAGGATGCCGCGCACCCGGTCGGCGTCGGCAAACGCGAACGGCCCCGGAGCGCCGGGTTCCGGCAGGTCCGGCGGCGGCAGATGCTGGAGCGCCGCCTGCGCGGGGACCATCATCCACTCGTTCTGATCGATCGCGCGCCAACAAACGAACGACAGGCCACCGCCCGGTGTCATCGCCGAACGCAGCTTGCCGAAGGCCACGTCCGGCTCGGAAAAGAACATCACCCCGAAACGCGAGAAGACCGCGTCGAATCGTTCTTCGAAAGACTCAACCTGCGCGTCCGCTTGCCGAAAGCTCACGTTGCCGAGTCCTGCTTGCCTAGCCGAGTCGATCGCACGGTCGAGCATGGGACGAGACAAGTCGACTCCGACCACGCGACCGCTCGG
>JANQHZ010000654.1 GCA_028282445.1 Candidatus Binatia bacterium
CCGACCTCGGCGAAGTAGGCCTCGTCGCGCGGATTCGAGCCCGGCCAACCGCCCTCGACGTAGCGGATCCCCATCGAATCCAGGCGCTCGGTGATGAGCAGCTTGTCCTCGAGGGTGAGAGCGATGTCCTCGGCCTGACAACCGTCGCGCAGGGTGGTGTCGTAGATATCGACGGTCTTGGTCATGAGCGCACCTCTCCCGAGCGCGCGTGCCCCACTGCACGACCCAGAGCTTCGCCGAATCCGGCAGTGCTCATCGCGTCAGTCATCCGGCTTCTCTTCGATGAAGGCTCGATGCAGAACGCGCACCGCGAGCTCGCCGTACTTGGAATCCAGAACGACCGAGATCTTGATCTCGGAAGTCGAGATCATCTGGATGTTGATGTTCTCGCGCGCCAGCACTTCGAACATCTGCGCCGCGACTCCCGCATGGCTTCGCATACCGAGTCCGACCACCGAGACCTTGACCACTTCGGGGTCGCCGACGACGCCGGAGGCGCCGATGTCCTCGGCGATCTTGCGGACCATCTCGAGCGATCGGTCGAAATCGCCCTGCGGTACAGTGAAGGTGAGATCGGTATCGCCTTCGTGGCTGACGTTCTGAATGATCATGTCGACCACGATGCCGGCGTGCGCGACCGGCGCCAGCACCTGGGTGGCCAGCCCGGGGCGGTCGGGGACCCCGACCACGGTAAGCTTCGCTTGGTCGCGGTCGAGCGCGACGCCCGAAACCAGAATCTCTTCCATACCTGCTTCCTCTCCAACGACCCAGGTTCCGGGTCTGTCGTCGAAACTGGTCCGGACGTGTACCGGAACGTCGAAGCGCTTGGCGGCCTCGACGGATCGGATCTGCAGCACTTTGGCTCCCAGGCTGGCCAGCTCGAGCATCTCGTCGTACGAGATCCGATCGAGCTTGCGCGCCTCCGGACAGATGCGCGGATCGGTCGTATAGACGCCGTCGACGTCGGTCAGGATCTCGCAGGCGTCGGCGTCGATCGCCGCCGCAACCGCCACCGCCGAGGTATCGCTGCCGCCGCGACCGAGAGTGGTGATGTTGGCCGCATCGTCCACCCCTTGAAAACCGGCGACGACGGCCACGTCACCCGCGCCGAGCGCCTCGCGCAGGCTCTCGATCTCGATGTTGCGGATGCGAGCGCGCCCAAAGGCGCTGTCGGTGCCGATCCGAATCTGGTGACCGAGGAATGACCGCGCCGGAACGCCGCGCTTCTGCAGGGCGATCGACAGCAGCGCCGCCGAAGCCTGCTCACCGGTGGCCATCAACACATCGAGCTCGCGCTCGGCCGGCGACGGCGCCAGGTCCTTGGCGAGCTTGATCAGACGATTGGTCTCGCCCGACATCGCCGAAACCACCGCCACCACGGCGGCTCCCTCGGCGCGCACGCGGCTGACCCGATCGGCAACCGCTTCGATCCGCTCGACCGAGCCGACCGAGGTTCCTCCGTATTTCTGTACGACGACTTTCATGACATGGCGCGCAGGGCGTCCAACGCGCGATCATAGCCGACACCGTGCTGTTCGACCACCAGGCTCCTGCGCTCCGTTCCCACGAACGTAATCGCGACCGACAGGTAGTCGGTGAGAGGCTCGGGAAGGCGCTCCCACCACTCCACGGCCGCCACCCCCTCGCCGTAGAGATACTCGCGCAGCTCCTCCACGTCGCCCGCCCCCTCCGCCTGGCGAAACAGGTCGATGTGGTAGAGCGGCAGCCGGCCCCCCTCGTACGGCAGAATGACCGGAAAAGACGGGCTGCGCACCAGCTCCCGGTCGACACCGAGGCCTGCCGCCAACCCGCGAACCAGGCAGGTCTTGCCGGCGCCGAGCTCGCCACTGAGGGCCAGGCGCTCGCCCCCGCGCAAGCGACACCCGATCGCGTAGCCGATGCGCTCGGTGTCCTCCTCGCCGGCGCTCGCAAGCTCGACCCGATCAGGATCGCGATCGCTCATCGCATTGCTTCATCGCGCGCGGCAAGCACTCGATCAGGTCGGAGGCGAGGATACCGACGGCTCCGTCGCGCGCCGCGAGATCGCCGGCAGCGCCGTGCAGATACGCGCCCAGGCAGGCGGCGTCCTGCGCCTCCACTCCCTGGGCGAGCAATGCACCGACAATGCCGGTGAGCGCATCCCCCATCCCGCCCGACGCCATGCCGGGATTGCCGGTCGGATTGAGCGAGTTCCCACGCGGGCCCGCTACCACCGTTCGGGCGCCCTTGAGAACGACGATGCAGCGATGCTCGGCAGCGAAGTTCGCAGCGACTCCGACGCGATCGGCCTGCACCGCGGCGTTGTCGACCCCAGCGAGCCGCGCCATCTCACCCGGGTGCGGCGTGAGAATCACCGGCGCCTGCGCCCGCCGCAACGGCGCCGGGTTGCGTGCCAGCACATTGAGAGCGTCTGCATCGAAGACCATCGGCACGTCGGCGTTCCGCAACAGCCACACTACGATATCGCGCACGGCGCGGGTCGCCCCGAGGCCGGGGCCGGCGGCGATTGCCGACTTCCCCTCGATCGCCCGCGCCAGGCGATCGACGTCGCAACGCAAGCCGCCGTCGCGCTCGGGCATCGGCTCGGTCATCGCCTCGAGCGCGCTCCCCGCACAGATCGGTGCGACCGATTGCGGAGTCGCCAAGGTCACCAGGCCCGCGCCGCCGCGCAGTCCGGCACGAGTCGCGAGCACCGCCGCCCCGCTCTTGCCGCGCGATCCGGCGATCGCGAGCAGATGCCCGGCGCTCCCCTTGTGCGCGTCGGGTGCGCGACGCGGCAACACAGCGGCAGCATCTTCATCCTCGAACAGCAGACCGCTCGGTGGGTTCTGTTCGAGCGCGCGCTCGTCGATTCCGATGTCGACGACTTCGAGAGTGCCGCAGTATTCGACGCCGGGGTGAAGCAACTGACCGTATTTTGCGAAGCCGAAGGTCGCCGTCGCTTCGGCCTGGATGGCCGTTCCGTGCGGCCGCCCCGTGTCGGCGTCGAGGCCCGACGGAATATCGACCGCAAACACCGGCGCGCCGCAGCTGTTGATCATCTCGATAGCGTCGGCGTACAGACCACGCACGTCGGCCGACAGACCGGTACCCAGCATCGCATCGACGACACAGCCCGCCTTGGCCAACGCCGGCAGCGCTTCGGCCAGCTCGGCAGCAGTCTCGATCTCGACGATCTTGGCGCGCAGTCGCCGGTACGCCTTCAAGTTGCGCAAGGCGTCGCCTTCGACCCGATCGGCGCGGCCGAGCAGATACACCTGCGTCTGCAACCCGCGCTTTCGCAGCAGACGCGCCATGACCAGCCCGTCGCCGCCGTTGTTTCCCTTACCCGCCACCACCACGACCCGCGCGTTCTTCTTGCGCAGGTGCGGGAAGACGCGCAGCAGCGTCGCCACCGCCCCTTTGCCAGCTCGCTCCATTAGCACGTGTCCGGCCGTGCCGAGCTCGATCGTCAAGCGATCGAGCTCCCGCATTTCCGCCGCCGAAACGAGCTCCATCGTGCGGAACCCCCGATCAGGCGAGCTCGGTGCGTACCGAGTCGGCGATGTCGTTGACCAGGCGATCGACCAGCTGCGGACGATCCCCTTCGACCATGACACGCACCAGCGGCTCGGTCCCCGAGTAGCGCACGAGCACACGGCCGCGGTCGCCGAGCTCGCGGTTGGCATTGTCGATGGCAGCGGTCACAGCTGGAAACTCCGCCAGATCGCGGCGCTCGCGCACGACGACATTCACCAACTTCTGGGGAAAGCGCTCCATCACGTTGCGCAGCTCGCTCAATGGCTGGCCCTTGGCGACCATCAAGGCCAGCACGCGCAGAGCGGTCAGCAGGCCGTCGCCGGTCGTGCTCTGGTCGAGGCAAACCAGATGCCCGGACTGCTCGCCGCCGAGGACGTAGCCACCCCTCCGCATCTCCTCGACGACATAGCGATCGCCAACCGCCACTCTGACGAGTTGGACGCCCTGGTCGCGCAGTGCGACTTCGAGGCCGATATTGCTCATCACCGTCGCCACGATGACGTCCTTGGCGAGGTCGCCCCGCTCGCGCATGGCCAACCCGATGATCGCCAGCAACTCGTCGCCGTCCACGATGGTGCCCTTCTCGTCGACGCAGATCAGCCGATCCGCGTCGCCGTCGATCGCCACCCCGACGTCCGCGCCCTCTTGCAGCACGAGGTCGGCGAGCTTCTCGGGATAGAGAGCGCCACAGCCTTCGTTGATGTTCTCCCCGTCGGGATGCACACCGACCGACACCACCTCCGCGCCGAGCTCGTCGAAGACCTCCGGGCCGACCTTGTAGCCGGCGCCGTTGGCGCAGTCGATCACGACCTTGATTCCCTCCAGGGTCAGCTCGCGCGGGAAGGTGCTCTTGAGAAAAACGTTGAAACGGCCGGTCGCGTCGTCGATGCGATGAGCTTTTCCGACCTCGGTCGCGGTCGGCCGCAGATGCGCGATCTCGTCCTCGCTGAGCAGACGCTCGATCTCGCGCTCGGTCTCGTCGGGCAGCTTGAATCCCGTGTTGTCGAAAAACTTGATACCGTTGTCCTGAAACGGATTGTGCGATGCCGAGATCACCACGCCGGCATCGGCTCGCATGCTGCGAGTCAGGAAGGCGATCCCCGGCGTCGGCAGCGGCCCGACCAGCATCACATCGACGCCCATCGAACAGATCCCCGAGGTCAGGGCGCTCTCGATCATGTATCCGGACAGCCGCGTATCCTTGCCGATGATGATGCGGTGACGATGAGGTTGTTCTTTCACCACGTGCGCCAGCGCACGCCCGAGACGCAGCACCGTCTCCGACGTCATCGGCTCGATGTTGGCGGTACCCCGCACTCCATCGGTGCCGAACAAGCGCTTGGCGCCGGCTCCGTTATCCGACATCGTCCGCTTCCGGGGTCGAGGGAACGTCCTCTCCGAGGCCGGCATCTTCTCTCGGCTTCGCAGGCGTCCCGGCGGTTGGCGTCGCGATCGCTTCGGTCGGGGTCATCGTCGGCGGAATTTCGATGATCTTCACGCGCACTTCCTTCAGCTCACGCACCAGCTCGATACCGGCAGGCAAGGTCGCCAGCGGCTTCAGCCGATGTGTGCCCGGCTCGAGGCCCTGTGCGTCGACATAGACCGCCCCGTTCGGCAGCTCAAGCGCTTGGACTTTGCTGCGCGCCCCCTTGACCCTCAGCGTCACCTCGGCCGGACTCACGGTCGCCTCTCCCAGCCAGTTGCGTACGACGATCGCAATCGGATCGGTCTTCCCCTCTTCCTTGGGCTCCTCGATCAGCAAGTCGACGTGCACCGTCGGCGACGACAGGGTGAGCAGATCGACTTCGGGGTCGAGCTCGATCTCGCGCTTGATTCGCCCCGGCTTGGCGTCGTCCAGGTCGAGAGGCTGCGTCTTCACCACCTCGATCGTCTCCACCACCGACGCAGGGCCGGTGATCTCCACTTCCTCCGGAGTCACCTTGCTCTCGGCGATCAGCAGATCGCCCGGACGGCCGCCGACCGCCAGGTTTACCGGCACCCGCTTGCTGCCGATCTTGGCAAACTCGAGGGTAATCTCCGACGGGGTGATGTGAATCGGAACCACCCCACGCGGCAAGGCGAGACTGTTCGGCCGCATGCGAAAGGTCGTCGCTCCCGGCCGCACCCGCCGCAGATCGATCTCGATCGAGAGGTCGCCTCCCTCGATGCGATCGAGCAGGGTACGCGGGCCACTGACCCGCAGGTCGACCGTCTCGATGCGCGGGCTCACCAGCAACAACTGCGGCGGCTGGTTCATCAGCTGCACCGGAATTGGGTACTCCGCCTCGCTGTCGCGCTCGGCGGCGTTCACGAAGAACCAGAGCCCGACCGCCATCATCAGCGACAACAGCTTGAGCAGGAAGTTGTCCAGCAACAGGCCGCGGACAACCTCCCCGATTCTTCTCAACCACTGCACCCGGCCCCTCCCTATACGAAGCTATACGAGAAGCTCTTCGAGCTTCTCGCGCAAATTCGCCGCGTCGAGGTCGCGGGTCAAGCGACCGTTGCGCACGAGCGAGATCCGGCCGTCCTCTTCGGATACCACCACCACCACGGCGTCGGTGTCTTCGGTCACCCCGATCGCCGCTCGGTGACGAGTGCCGAGAGCTTTACTGACGTTGGGGTTGGTGGTGAGAGGCAGAAAGCATCCCGCCGCGGCGATGCGACGATCGCGAATGATGATGGCACCGTCGTGAATCGGCGAGCTGGTGTGAAAGATGCTCACCACGAGCTCGCGATTGATGATCGAGTCGATGCCGGTGCCGCTGCCGACGTACTCGCTGAGACCGACGTCGCGTTCGAAAACCACCAGCCCACCGATCCGCTTGGTGGCGAGGGTTACGACGGCTCGAACGACCTCGTCGACGTCACCGCGCTGCAGACCCGGGTCGCCGCCGAAGAAAGGCCCGGATCCGAACTGGGTCAGGGCGCGCCGGATGTCGTTTTGGAAGATGACGACGATCACCAGCAGGATCGAGCTGAGAAAGTTGTCGAGTAGCCAGTTGACCGTGTAGAGGTCGAAAACCTGGGACGAGAAGAAGACCAGGAACACGACCCCGAGACCCAGCAGCATGCGGGCGGCACGGGTACCGCGAATCAGCACCAGGGCCTGGTAGACCAGAAAGGCGATGACGCCGATATCCAGGGCGTCGAGGACCCGGAAGTTCGCGATGAGCTCCTGCACCGGCTCCTACCCCACCACCCCGGAAAGGAAGAGGCCCTCCACCGTTTCGGTGGAGAGCCCCTTCGTCTCTGTTCGCTCGAAGCGTATTCGGCGCGCGGTGCTCACGCGCTCGATTCTGCGCCGGCAGCGGTCAGCGGACCGCCACCGCCCGCGTTGTACTCGCGGATCAGCTCTTCGATCGCGGTGCTGTCGAGCGATTCCCGCTCGAGCAGGAGCTCCGCCATCTTGTGCAGTAAGTCCAGATTGTCCTCGAGCAGCTTGCGCGCCTTGGAATACGAAGTCTTGAGAATGTTGCGGACCTCGGTGTCGATCTCGACCGCGGTGCGGTCGGAATAGTCACTGACCTGACCGAAGTCGCGACCGAGAAAGATCTCCTCGTCCTTGCGGCCGAGCGTCACCGGTCCGAGATGGTCGCTCATGCCCCACTCGCAGACCATCCGCCGCGCCAGGTCGGTGGCCTTCTGCAAATCGTCGCCCGCGCCGGTCGTCGTTTCGCCCAGGACGAGCTCTTCGGCCGCGCGACCGCCGAGCAACATCTTGATGCGGTTCATGATGTACTTGCGCGACCAGGTATGCCGCTCGTCGAGCGGCAGTTGCATGGTCACCCCGAGAGCCATGCCACGCGGAATGATCGTCACCTTGTGGACAGGGTCCGAGCCTGGAGTCAGCTTGGCGACCAATGCGTGCCCCGACTCGTGGTAGGCCGTATTGCGGCGCTCCTCGACGCTGATGATCATGCTCTTGCGCTCGGAGCCCATCAGGACCTTGTCCTTGGCGACCTCGAAGTCTTCCTGAGTGACCAGCTCTTTGCCCTCGCGCGCCGCCAGCAGCGCGGCTTCGTTGACGAGGTTTTCGAGGTCGGCGCCGGCAAAGCCCGGCGTGCCGCGCGAGATGACGGCGATGTCGACGTCGTCCGAGAGCGGCAGGCGGCGGGTGTGAACCCGCAGGATTCCCTCGCGCCCTTTGACGTCGGGCCGCGGCACCACCACCCGGCGGTCGAAGCGGCCCGGCCGCAGCAGCGCGGGGTCGAGCACGTCGGGTCGGTTGGTCGCCGCAATCAAGATGACGCCCTCGTTGGACTCGAAGCCGTCCATCTCGACCAGCAGCTGGTTGAGGGTCTGCTCGCGCTCGTCGTGGCCACCACCCAGTCCGGCGCCGCGATGGCGACCGACTGCGTCGATCTCGTCGATGAAGATGATGCAGGGGGCGTTCTTCTTGCCCTGGACAAACAGATCGCGAACCCGCGAAGCACCGACTCCGACGAACATCTCGACGAAGTCCGAGCCGCTGATCGAGAAGAACGGCACCCCAGCCTCGCCGGCGATCGCGCGTGCGAGAAGGGTCTTGCCGGTTCCCGGCGGACCGACCAGCAAAACGCCCTTGGGGATGCGTCCGCCCAGCTTGGTGAACTTCTTCGGATCCTTCAGGAAGGCGATGATCTCTTCGAGCTCGTCCTTCGCCTCGTCGATGCCGGCCACGTCGCTGAAAGTGACCTTGGTGGTGTTTTCGTTGAGCAGCTTGGCGCGACTCTTCCCAAACGACATCGCTTTGCCGCCGCCGACCTGCATCTGGCGCATGAAGAAGATCCACACCCCGATCAGCAGCAAGATCGGAAACCACTGGACCAGGACCACGTAGTAAATCGGGTCACCGGCCTCGGGCTCGGCCTTGATGGTCAGGCTCTTGCCTTGAAGGAACTTGCTGACCTCCGCATCGACCGGGGCGAAGGTCTTGAACTCGTCGCCGGCGGTGTATTTGCCGGTGATGTTCTGCCCTTGGATGTTGACTTCCGAGACGTCCCCGCTTTCGACGGCGGCAACGAAATCGCTATAGGGCACTTCCGGAGGCTTGGTCTGCTGTTTGTTCAACAGGTTGACCAAGAGCAAAAACATAAGGGCCAGTACCAGCCACAGTGCAACGCTTCGGGACAATTGGTTCACGACTCCCTCTATAGAGACTTACCTGTTGTAGACGCTATCATGGGGTATTACCCCCGGCAACGGTAAGTCTTTGTGCCGTGAGCAGCGCGAAACGGGTCGTCGAAGGCCCGATCGCGGTGGCGGCGGATCGCACAACCCCTGGAACCCAAAGCACTTCCTCGTCAGAGGCGACCAGCGGGTAGGAAGCGCGCAGGCGGCGTGGCACACGCCGGGAGCCGAACACCTCAGAAAGCTTGCGGTGGCCACTCATGCCGAGCGGCCGGACGCGGTCGCCCGGACGCGCCGAGCGCACCGTCAGCTCGCCGCAGCGGTCGAAATCGCAGACGGCACTCCACAGATCCATGGGCATCGGCAACGCCCCCTCCTCGACTCGAGCCAGCAACACCCACCCACCGGGCAGCTCCTGAGGTGTGCCGATGTCCAGGCGGCGACATGGGATCGCCATCGGCGCGACTGCGCGAGTCACCGCCAGCGCATCGGCGCGCCGCTCCACGCTCCAATCCGGATGGAGGTCGATCGACGCACCGACGGTGCAGTCGGACGCCAAACGCTCGACCTCACCGACCATGCGGGCCGAAACCCGCACCGAGGCGGCGGCACGCTTCAGCCATTCGCGAACGAGCGCGCGGCGGAGCTCCGCCGGCAGCTCTTCGAGTGCGGCCAGCGGCAGATCGCCGTCAGCTGGCAAACACGACGCGGCCCACCGCCCCTGCGCCGACGACGCAGCCGCCGCCGATTCGGCTGAGCTCGCCGTCAGTGACACGACCGCTGGGTTGAGACTCTTCAACAAGGGCAACAACTCCTGGCGGACGCGCGAGCGAAGAAAGCGCGGGTCGCGGTTCATCGAATCTTCCACGACCCGAAAGCCGCGTTCCGCCACCAACGCCGCGATCGCATCGCGGTCGCAGTCGAGCAAGGGACGGATGACTCCGTCGTTGCGAACCGGCCGGATTCCGGCGAGTCCTTCCGCTCCGGCGCCGCGCAACAACCGCAGGTAGAAAGTCTCCGCCTGATCATCGCGGGTATGGCCGGTCGCGATGCGATTGAAACCGTGTGCAGCGGCGATCTCGTGCAACGCGCGATAGCGCTCCGCGCGCGCCCGGGCTTCGAGATTGTCGCGATGCGCCAGACTCACGGCGCTGCGATGGAAACCGAGCCCGAGTCGCGCCGCGACTTCCGCGGCGGCCGCCTCACCGTCGTCCGCCTCCGCCCCGCGCAGTCCGTGGTGCACGTGTGCCAACGCGAGCTCGCAGTCGAGCCGCGAACGCATCTCGCTCAGCAGCAGCGCCAGGCCGGCCGAATCGGCTCCGCCCGAGACCGCGACCAGGACCCGGTCGCCCGCAACGATCATGCGGTGGCGACGCACGGTTCGCGACACCACCCCGACCTGTTTGGCTAAGTCGTGCTGCACCCGTTCAGTCTTGCAGCCCGCTGCGCCCGGAACAATCTCACAACCACCAACCCGCGCACTCGCCAATCCTCACCGGCGCGCAGCCGTGGCGGACTCGGCGTCGAGGGATCCCCGAGCGCAGGGATCCCTCGACCAGGCCGATCAGAATGCCGCGAGCACCGAGAACAGCTTGCGGCGCGTCGTGCTCGAGCTGGACAGTCGAACCCGCTGGTTCTCCACCGGCAAGCGGCTGACCCCGATGCCGGCGAGGAAGGCGTTGCACTGCAGCGGCCGCTCGCTCTTGGCGATGCCCCAGCCGACGAAGCGCGCGCCCTCGTCCTCGAGCAGTGTGGACACCCAAATGACCTCGAGCGCGCGCGGAGCGACCGTGCGCGAGCCGCCGCCCGCGACGTTGCCCTCGTGGTCGTACAGCTCGATCTTGAAGCCGGTCGGTCGATTGTGGGGATTGGTCAACACGATCGCCGAGTTCACCGGATACACCGAAGGCTCCGGGCGCGGCTCGACCTCGAGCAACACATCGACCGCATCCGGAGCAACCTCCTCGGTCACACCCACGAGCTGGGCGAAAGCCGTACCGCTTGCCATCACCAGCGCCGCAACCGCCACCAAACAGAACTTTCTCATCTTCCTTCTCCTTTCCATTCGAAACCCGCCGTCCATCGACGAGACGAGCCCCAGAAAGAGAAAGAAGCGTGCCACCCCACCGCCGCCGCAAGCCAAGCCACCACTCCCACCCCGGCCCGCCCCAAACCTTCGCAGCCACCCTCGACCCCCTCGAGCAAAAAGCACCTAACCCACGGATATCAAACAGCTCCCCAACACGCCCACAACGACGCACCCAATACGACCAAAGCTTCCGCGACAACTGCAAAACCCCAACCGCCCCTCCCAACCAACAGCCACCCCCGACCTCAGTAATAACCGCGAAGCAACCACCCGACGCGGCGCAAAGCGCCGCTTTGGCCGCCCCGCAAAGCGGCGCTTGGGACGCAACGCGAAGCGAGCTTGGGACGCCCCGCACAGCGGGGCTTGGGACGCCCCGCACAGCGGGGCTTGGGACGCGGCGCAAAGCGCCGCTTTAGGCTAGCGACGCCGCGGCGGGCCGCGGCGTCGCGCCCCCCGAACCTGCGGCGCGTCAAAGAAGCGGAGGAGTTGCGGCGGCACCGTGCTGACGAGCTCGTCGCGATCCGAAATGCCATCGTCGTCGCTGTCGGGATCGTTCGGGT